>USBM01000062.1 GCA_900552885.1 uncultured Clostridium sp.
GTTATCCTAGAAACTCAGTAGGCATGGTGGATGAAGGAAGAATGAAGAAGGAAGCGTCGGATCTGTTCCGCCGGTTAGGTATTACGGTGAATCTGACAAAACCGATGAAGAATATGTCAGTTTCACAGCGTCAGATGTGTGAGATTGCAAAGGCAATTTCTTACAATGCAAAAGTAATCGTATTAGACGAGCCTACATCATCTCTGACAGCACCGGAGGTTGAAAAGCTGTTTAAGATGATGAGACAGCTCCGCTCCCAGGGAATTTCTTTGATCTCTATCTCTCATAAAATGGATGAGATTTTTGAAATTTGTGATCAGGTATCGGTTCTTCGTGATGGATCTCTTGTTATGACAAAGGATAGCAAAGATACGGATATGAACGAATTGATCTCAGCAATGGTTGGACGTTCCTTAGATAATCGTTTCCCACCGGTTGATAATAAGCCTGGTGAGGTTGTGTTATCTGTGGAGCATTTGTCTACCAAGTATGCACCGAAGCTTCAGGATATTACCTTTGATGTAAAGAAGGGTGAGATCTTTGGTCTTTATGGATTGGTTGGAGCAGGTCGTACAGAGCTTCTTGAAACCATATTTGGTATTCGTACAAGAGCTGCCGGACGTGTATATTACAATGGAAAGCTTATGAATTTCCATTCTCCAAAGGATGCGATGGATCATGGTTTTGCTATGATCACAGAGGAACGTAAGGCAGATGGACTTTTCTTAAAAGCAGATATTACATTTAATACAACAATTGCAAACATGAATCAGTACAAAGCAGGAGTTGCATTGTCCCATGATCAGATGGTTCGGGCAACTGCTGAGGAGATCCGGGTTATGCATACGAAGTGTATGGGACCGGACGATATGATCGCGAATCTTTCCGGTGGTAATCAGCAGAAGGTTATCTTTGGCAAATGGTTAGAGCGTTCACCGAATATCTTCATGATGGATGATCCGACCCGTGGTATTGATGTTGGTGCCAAGTATGAGATTTATGAATTGATCATTCAGATGGCAAAACAGGGCAAATCCATTATTGTTGTTTCCTCAGAGATGCCGGAGATTCTTGGAATTACCAATCGTATCGGAGTTATGTCGAATGGTCATTTATCCGGTATTGTGAACACAAAGGAGACAAATCAGGAAGAACTATTAAGACTTAGTGCGAAATACTTGTAATAGAGAGGAGTACAGGATATGGGAAAAGATAATCGAATTCTTTCGGCTCAGGAAGAAGAGAAGCTTTTGAAGCCGATTGATGAATATGTAGGTAAGATACAGGAAAAAGTAGATGCATTGCGTGTGGATGGTGCGGACAGAGTACAGACTTTGAAAACCCACATATCTCTTGCAAAAGAAGATAAGAATTATACAAAAGAAGAACGCATTGCTGTTATTGAAAAGGATAAGGCTGAGCTTGAGAAAGCGAAAGCCGTTGAAGAGGCAAATAAGGCTGAGATTTCAAAGCTGATCGCAACCGCAGAGAAATATCTTGCAGATCATTATGATAAGGAATACTATCAGAAGGTAGTTGCAAGCTGCGAAGCAGAAAAAGAGATTGCAACAGCGGAATATAAGAAAAAATTAGAAACCCTTAAGGCAGAGCATAACCAGATCGTTGCAAAGTTAAGTGATAAGCAGGAAATCAAAGATGAGAAGTATGTTTATAAGAATCGTGTCTTTGATGCACAGATGGTACATGAATCCAAATTGCAGGAGATCAAGGATAGAAAACATGATGCTTATGCGCACAAGTATCACTTAATTGATCTGCTCCGTATGTCTAAGTTCACATTCGCACAGAAACAGGCTCAGAGTATTGAAAATTACAAATATACATTTAATACTTCACAGTTCTTATATAAGAACGGATTGTATATTGTCATTATCATGATATTTATCGCATTGTGTATTATTACGCCGGTTGTTAAACATACACAGTTATTTACGATGACCAACATCTTGAATATTTTACAGCAGGCATCTCCTCGTATGTTCTTGGCGCTTGGTGTTGCAGGATTGATCCTGTTAACCGGTACCGATTTGTCTGTAGGCCGTATGGTTGGTATGGGTATGGTTACTGCAACGATCATCATGCATAATGGTATCAATACCGGTGCTGTGTTTGGACATATCTTTGATTTCTCAGGTATTCCGGCAGCAGGACGAGCAATCCTGGCTCTTGTGGTATGTGTGCTCTTTACAACGGTATTTGCAACGATTGCAGGCTTCTTTATGGCGAAGTTCAAGATGCATCCGTTTATTTCAACAATGGCGAACATGTTGATCATATTTGGTCTTGTAACTTACGCAACAAAGGGTGTATCATTTGGTGCGATCGATGCAGCAATTCCGAATATGTTTATCCCTAGAATTGGCAATTTCCCAACCATTATTTTATGGGCAGTTGTAGCAATCGTTGTTGTATGGTTTATCTGGAACAAGACAACCTTTGGTAAGAACTTATACGCAGTAGGCGGTAATCCGGAAGCAGCAGCAGTATCCGGTATCTCTGTATTCAAGGTAACACTTGGTGCATTTATCCTTGCAGGTATTCTTTATGGATTTGGTTCATGGCTTGAGTGTAACCGAATGATCGGTTCCGGTAGTGCAGCTTATGGTCAAGGATGGGATATGGATGCCATTGCAGCCTGTGTAGTAGGTGGTGTATCATTTACAGGTGGTATCGGTAAGATCTCCGGCGTTGTAACCGGTGTATTGATCTTTACATCTCTTACGTACTCCCTTACCATTCTTGGTATTGATACGAACCTCCAGTTTATCTTTGAAGGTATTATTATTCTTGCAGCCGTAACACTTGACTGTCTGAAATATGTAAAGAAGAAATAATTTGTTTTATTTAATAAAGTGTGACTTGTGGCACGAATTTGTCGATAGATGAATCCGTGCCACAAGTGTTTAAAAGAACAGAAAAGTTTGTTATAATGATATATAAGATTTTTTTGGAGGTATCAGATAGGGCAATTATGGAGACGTTAACATATAAAGTACTTCTTGTGGATGATGAAGAGGAAGTTATGGATGTCATTGAACATAAGATTGATTGGGAACAATGCGGATTTACGGTAATCGGAAGGGCGCAGAACGGGTTAAAAGCACTGGAAATTGCAGAAAAGATGCAACCGGATGTCGTCATTACGGATATTAAGATGCCATATATGGATGGAATGGAATTGTCCCGTAGATTAAAAAAAGAAAATCCGGGTATCCGGATTATGATACTGACAGGATTTGATGAATTTGAATACGCAAAAGAGGCGGTACATCTTGAAATTGAAGAATATGTACTGAAGCCGGTTAATGCAGAAGAGCTTTCCAATTGTATGATCCGGGTGAAAGAGAGTCTGGATCGGGAACGGGATGAGAAATTAAACATCCAAATACTGGAACAGTATTACATGGAATCGCTTAAGGTGCTGCAGTCAAACTTTATGTGTTCATTAATTGAAGGAAGGGTGCCGGATGAAGATATTGATAAGTTTCTGAATGATTATCAATTATTGTTAAGGGGACCTGTATATTGTTGTGTAGTTTTCCATGTATCCCAAAGTCATGTTTCGGATGGTATGTCGGCACCGCTTCTTACCATGTCAGTGCAGCGTGAGGCAAAAGAAAAGTTCAAGGATAACTGGAAGAGTGAGATCTTCACATATCTGGGGAATGTGGTTATGATCGCAGAACTCAAGTCAGATGAGGATGTATCAAGATTGACGGACGACTGTGACTGGTTTTGCAAGTGGGCAGAACGTTTTCTGGGATGTGTACTCACTGCAGGAATTGGAAAACCGTGCGAGGAACTGTCAGCGATAAGTGTATCCTATGAAAGTGCGAGAGAGGCCGTTTCTTATAGAGTGCTCTATGGGGCGGGACATTCGATCAACATTGGGGATATTGCTCCGAAAGGACAGGATCTGTCAATGCAGATCGAAGATATTCAGATGAATGATCTGTTCAAGGCAATTCACCTTGGAGTAAGGGAAGATATTGAAAATGCAGTTATGGTGATGATGAAACAGTTACGGGACAATGCTAAGACGGTGACACAGTATAATTTTGCAGCGTTGGAAATGGTAGGTCACTTATACCGTTTCTGTGCTAAGAACTATGTGAAGTTTGAGCAGTATATAGGAGATGTCAAAAATCCATATGAAGCAGTTCCACAAATGGACGATAGCACTTTTGCAAACTGGATCGTACATGTGGCATTATCGATCAGTGAGGAATTGAAAAATGCAAGAACATCATCCTTGCGATATCTGATTACGGAAGCAAAGAATATAGTCAGAGATGATTATGCGGATTCGGATCTGTCATTGGATTCGGTTTGTACCAGACTTGGTGTATCAAATTCTTACTTTTCGTCTGTTTTCAAAAAGGAAACCGGGCAGTCGTTTATCAGTTATCTGACGGAATACAGAATGCAGCAGGCATTGCGTCTGTTACTGGAAACCAATGAGAAAAGTTATGAAATTGCGGAACATGTTGGCTATGTAGATGCAAATTATTTTAGTTATGTGTTTAAACGTCAGTATGGAATGTCGCCAGCCAAATATCGTTCGGAGCATACAAGGAAGTAGTATATGATTAAAAAGATAATGAAACGGGAATTTGATATTCAGTCAATGATCATGGCAGTGCTTACACTGTTAACGGTGGTTACGTCTATCCTGATGGGTTTTTTGTTGTATAACCGGTATGGGAATGCAATGCGGCAGATGGAAATACGTGATACACAGACGTTGTTGCAGAGTACTGCGAATTCACTTGAAAGCTATCTGCGCAATATGCGGCAGATTGGAGACACGATCAATTATAGTGTCGTTCAGGAGATTGATGTTTCAGATGCACAATTTAATCAGGAATTAAGTCTTTTGTATGAGGCAAATAAAGATAAGATTCAGAGTATAGTATTATGTGATAATAAGGGTACATTAATTGCGGCGGAACCGGTGACTGTACAAAAACCCGGTGTGGAGATTGCGGATCAGGCATGGTTTAATATAGCGGTTAATGAGATTGAGAATATGCATTTTTCTGTGCCGCATATCCAGAATCTGTTTCGGGATGATTCTTACCGGTATCATAAGGTAATATCATTGAGCCGTTCGGTAGATATTATTGATGGTGGTAATCCACGGAACGGAGTATTGCTTGTTGATATGAAATATTCCAGTATATCAGATATTCTTGGAAAGATTAACCAGGAGAGTAATGGGGATTATTACTATTTATGTGATGGGGAGGGCAATATCATATATCATCCCCATGAATTAGAATTGATGCGTGGTTTGTTGGAAGAGAATAATGCAGATGTTGCAGGTTACAAAGATGGTATCTATACAGACCGGTTAAATGGAGAAAAGCGGAAAGTGATCGTGAATACCATAGCGTATACCGGCTGGAAACTGGTCGGGGTGGTTTCCCAGAATACGAAAACAGATAGTCAGGTTCGTTTCCGGTATTATATCATGACGATCATTACGTTATTGATCATGATGAATCTGTTTGTAAACAGAATCATAACGAAAAAGATATCAAGTCCGATCCTGAAACTGGATGCTTCGGTTAAGGCTTACGAAGCAGGGGGGGAAAAGAATATCTATATTGGTGGATCTTCAGAAATCCGGCATCTGGGGATATCTGTTCAGAAGTCTTATGAACAGATTGAAAGTCTGATGAAGGAGATCGTGGATCAGCAGAATAAGAGAAGAAAAAGCGAGATTGATGCATTGCAAAGTCAGATACATCCCCATTTTTTATATAATACATTAGAATCCATTACGTGGATGATAGAGGGCAATCGTAATAAAGATGCGGTGTTTATGATCTCGGAACTTGCCAGATTATTCCGGATCAGTCTGTCAAAAGGAAAGACGATCATTTGTATAGAAGATGAGTTACAGCATTGCCGGAGTTATATGAATATTCAGAAATATCGGTATCGGGAGAGATTTTCTGTACAATATGACATTCAGGAAGAGATATATTCATATTGTACGGTCAAGCTTATATTGCAGCCGATATTAGAAAATGCCATCTACTATGGGGTTGGAGATATGGATGAAGATGATGATCCGTTAATTGTTGTGAGAGGATATAAGAAAGAGGATGATATTTATCTTTGCGTTGAGGATAATGGAATGGGAATGAGGGAGGAAGATGTCAGAAATATCCTTACGGATAATCAAAAAGTGCCAAAACACGGATCAGGAGTGGGTCTTATTAATGTTCATACAAGAATACAGTTGATGTTTGGGGAACAATATGGGCTTCGTGTTGAGAGCGAGGCGGATGAGGGAACCAGTGTTACCATACATTTACCGGCAATTCCGTTTACAAAAGAGAATTGTGAAATGTTAGAGAAAGCAAAGATTGGGAAGGAAGAAAGATATGGAAAAGAATAAGATAACTTTTCTGATTGCTGAACTGTGTCTGGCAGTATTGGTAATCCTGTTTGTAAGACATATTCTGGCAGATGAGGAGCCGCAGAAACGGATTGCTGTTATTGTAGATAATTCCGGAGCAGAGAAATGGGATTCTTTTATGAACGGATTAAGGCAGGGAGCTGACATTGAAAATGTTCATTTGATCATATGTAACACAGATGAGATTGAAAATACAGAAGAACAGAGAGAATTGATCAATGACCAGTTGGAAAATCAGGTGGATGCTTTTATCATACAGGTGGCACCGGGCAGCGATACGGTTGCAATGCTTCAGGAGGTCAACCGGATAAAACCGGTGGTACTGGTTGCCAATGGTATTTATGAGAAAAACACATCCGATAGTGACAATATGGAATCGGGGCTTCCGATTATTATGCCGGATAATTATAAGATGGGATATCAGTTAGGACAGGAGATTCTGAAACAGAACAATAATAATATCAGTGGAAAAACAATTGGCATTGTAAGTGGTCTTAAGAATACAGAAAGTACACAGGATCGAAGGCAGGGTCTGGTAGATGCATTGAAGGATTCCGGTTGTGAGTTTGCATTTGATGTATATACAACCAGTGGAGAAGATGTGGTTTCTACAGTCAGACAATGTAATGAAGTAGACTATATGGCAATTCTGGAAACCGGTGCATTGGAACAGATTGGGGAAGACAATACCAATGACAGTATGAAACGAACCAAGGTATACGGAATAGGGCATAGTATGAAATGCGTTTATTATGTAGATGATGGTTTAGTGGAAAGTCTCGTTATGTCGGACGGTTATGATATGGGGTACCGGAGTGTTGTTGAGATGGCCCGGTCCCTGAAAAACCGGTTTCATGGGATTACAAGTTACACGACAGATTATATAGTGATCCATAAAGATGATATATTCACGGAGGAGACGCAGAAGTTTTTACAGACTTGCGAGTAACCTCTTTGTTAGGAGGAAAATGAATGAGGCACTACAATATAACGATATGGATATTTTTGATTGTAATGATGACTTTTTTATCCGGTTGTGCAAAGCAGGAGACAAGCACACATCAGACGCTGCGGGTAGGGGTTGTACTATATACACAGGATGATCCGTTTATCAATGCATTGACAGATTGCCTGAAAGCGAATTTTGAGGAGCGGGAATCGGATGATCTGAAGATCATCATGACGGTTCGGGATGGCAAGAATGATCAGTCCGAACAGAATGATATAGTGCAGGAGATTATCGATGCCGGTTGTGATGTGCTTTGTGTTGGTCTTGTAGACAGAACAGAGCCATCAGCCATTATTGAAATGGCACAGGGGCAGGATATTCCGGTTATCTTTTTTAACAGGGAGCCGGTTCGGGAAGACCTTATGCAATGGGATCAATTGTATTATGTTGGGGCAGAGGCGGAACAATCCGGAATCATGCAGGGAGAACTTGCGGCAGGCCTTATACAGGAGAACAAGGAAATTGACCGCAATCGGGATGGCAGGATTCAATATGTGATATTGGAAGGAGAGGCAGGACATCAGGATACGATCATACGTACCGATAGCGTTGTGGAGACATTGATGGACGAAGGAGTCAAACTGGAAAAGTTAAGCTATCAATTTGCAGATTGGAAACGATCGCAGGCAGAGAATAAGATGACACAGTTGATCGACCAGTACGGGGACAAGATAGAATTGGTATTGTCCAATAATGATGAGATGGCATTAGGTGCTGTGGATGCTTATAATAATCTTGGTTATACGGAAGAGAAGCAGCCGGCCATTTTTGGAATTGATGGGTTGGAGGATGCATTAGCTGCCGTGCAGGAGGGAAATATTCAGGGAACCGTCTATAACGACAAGGAAGGACAGGCTGCACAGATTGCGAATCTTGCCCTGAATCTGTTTCAGAATAGTTCATTAACGCAGTATGATTTTCAGGATCAACGATATATCTTCCTACCGTATCAGAAGGTAGATGCATCGAATGTTGCAGATTATCAGAAACAGTAAATGATGGGAAAGGATGTATGAGATATGAGTCAGATGGAGAAAGAAGCAGATTGGACAGTGGATTATTATATGGAATTAGATCCGGAAAGAAGACAGATAATATTAAATGAACATATAATGGAACCACTAACCGAAGCGGATGAATACCGGAAAACATTATGGATTGCACGATATGGAAAACGAAGACCGAATAAGGATGTCTTTGTTGGATATCTTATGAATCTCAAGTATATTGCAGAGAGTGGAAGTGTTGACCTTGGTGGTCAGAAGAAGAAACTTGCAGCAGAGGTGATTCATGGTCTGGGTCTGTATGAGATTGAGAAACAGAGTGAGGAACATAAGGCAATTCTATACGCAGAACTTAAGAATACCTGTTTGAAGTATATTGATATCAGTGCGAAGGGACGTGGATTTACGTCAGTTCTGTTTGGCATGGGACAGTTGGATGATGAAAGTGTCGCGAAGAAGATTGCAGATCAGTTAAGTACAGTTGTGTATACCGCACCGCATATACTTCATATGGATAAGGAATTTGCGTTTTTACAAAAGGCGGCAGTGGAGGCATTCCGTTCGGTCTATCCGAACCGGGAACATTTCCTTAAAAAATGTTAGTACCAAGATATTTGTCAGACATGAAGAAAAGAAACAGGTTTTAGTTTGATATTATAAGTAATATGGAGGAGATACGATGCAGATATTTGTGGATGCGGATGCGTGTCCGGTCGTAGATATTGTAGAGCATGTTGCTAAGAAATACCATATCCCGGTTACACTGTTGTGCGATACGAATCATGTATTGCAATCGGACTATAGCGAAGTCATTGTTATCGGTGCCGGAGCGGATGCTGTTGACTATAAGCTGATCAGCATTTGCCACAAAGGAGATATCGTGGTTTCTCAGGATTACGGAGTGGCAGCCATGGCATTAGGAAAGGGGGCTTATGCCATTCATCAGTCCGGTAAATGGTATACGGACGATAATATCGACCAGATGCTGATGGAACGACACCTGAATAAGAAGGCGAGAAGAAGCTCACATAAGAATCATATGAAGGGACCAAGGAAGAGAACGACAGAGGATGATGAAAGATTTGAGAAGTCGTTTGAACAGCTCGTGCTGAAGGCGTTGTCTTAGGGTGTAGACACTATAATTTTTGAATCGTTAGTTATATGCAGAGTTATAATCGATTCCGGGGGTGCTTTAATCTTACAATATTGTAAGAATCCTTGTCACGGAAATGTAATCTTGATCTTATATAATAAAGATATCACAACAAAGTGGTATCTTTTTTGTTACCATTTTTATCGTTAGACGACCACACCGAATTGGCATCGGGCGTGGCGAATCATGTCAGGCATATTGACAGGGCAGATGTAATTCCGGGTAGTGTAGATTGCGGGTGGGGCTTGTATGTGATAACAAGTGCGACCTTTATGCTGTGGAAGTGAGACTCAGCAAGAATCGAAGCCCTCAAGCTGAGATTTCTTGTGTGTTTGAGGCTCACTGGAACGGGTAGCATAACCGGAGCACGGTTATCATCTATAAGCCCCACCCGCTCATACCACCTGACATAGGGGAAAAGTATTTTAAAGGAGAGAGAAGAGTATGAAAGACTACAAACAACTTGCCATCCGTTATCTTAAGATGAACCGGCGCCGCAGCCTGGTCACTATCTTTGGTGCGGTAATTGCAACTATGGTTCTATACTGTATT
>USBM01000063.1 GCA_900552885.1 uncultured Clostridium sp.
AATCTCTACCATATATCTCATCCTTTCTACTCAACTATTCGCATAAAAATAAGAACCATCGCGAAGATGGTCCTTACTGATCCTTAATGTTATATTCTATACTCAATCAGACCGAAGCATCTAACGCACATTCTCTATTATTCCATTTCACACAGTAATCCATACCGCAGCACATACCCATAGCACTGCCCATCATATTGCATGTCATTATGTTGTTCATAGAAAATATTGTTCTCATATCTTCGGTTCTCCTTTCTGTAATCTTATGTCACCCGTTCGAACTTATCGTTCCCTTTGACATTGCCTATTATAGCAAACCATTCCAGAAAGTGTTAATACTTAAAACCTTGCGTTTGTCATAGTCTTATCCTATATCAAAATATTCTTATTTCTCCCTCTCGTTTCCATTCATCCTTTCCAACCACTTATAATTGTGCCAGATATTCCGGCTCCAAACATTCCAATACCTTTTCCTTTGGCAGCGGTTTTGAATAATAGTAGCCCTGTATATAATCCGCACCCATCTCTGTAATGAGCTGTGCCATGGTAAGGTCTTCGATCCCCTCCGTCACTACATCCAGATGTATCTTCTTAAACATGGCAATAATATTCTCTAAGATCACCTTGGAAGTCTCATTCTTCATTGCCGCCCACACCAGATATTTATCAATCTTCACGATTGAAAATGGCAGATCTACCAGATAATTGATATTGGAATAACCGGAACCATAATCATCTAAAGAAAAGGACAATCCTGCTGTCTTCATCTTCTTCATATTCTGAATCAACCGTTCCTCCGAATACGCCGCTGCGCTTTCTGTAATCTCTAAATTGATCATCGCCGGATCAATCTCATACTTCCGAAGAATCTGTAAGATATCTTCTCCGATATGCTCCTGCATGCACTGCACAACAGACAGATTCACTTCGATAAATACAATTCCCTTCTCCTTCAAATGGCACTCTTTATAGAACTTACACACTTCTTCCAATACCAGTAACCCAATCTTAAGGATTGTTCCATTCTTCTCTGCGATCCGGATAAATTCCTCCGGTGACACATAGCCATATCCCGGCACCTGTAATCTTGCCAATGCTTCCATGGAATGAAATCTTCGCTGCTTTGTATCATAGATTGGCTGATAATGTACCTCAAAGGTATCCTGTTCAATAGAATTGATGATTGCCTGCTCAATGGCAGCGTGACGGGATATCTCCGTTGCACTGCTCTCTGTAATCTCAATAAACTGTCCTTTTCCCACCTTCTTTGCCTGTTCTACGCTATATTCGATCGCATCCTCTAAACTCTCTTCCGAATGATGAATCGAATGCACCAGACAAATGCATGCCCCCAATTCGGTATCACTATCATTGAGATGCCATTTTCGGTGCAAGATTCCCTGAATGGTCTCTAATTCTTTTGATCCTTCTGTCGTCTCTTTCAATACAACTGCAAATTTATCTCCTCCAAACCGATAGACTGCTGATGTTGAATACTGTTTCTGCAACGCCTCCACCAACATCCGCATCAATTCATTGCCACCGACGATACCATATACCTCATTAATAATCTTGAAATTATCCAAAGCCAGAACAAAGATCTGTTCCGGGAAATTCTTTTTCTTATACTTCTTGATATGACGCGCAAAAGCCTGTCGGTTCAATGCTCCGGTCGTAATATCAATATACATGATCGAATTCTCATTTGTCAGATACATAATAAAAACCGTAAGTGCTGTTCCGATTCCTGACAACATATAATTCGGAATAAAGAACTGAACAAGTGTTGGCAGCAATGTCACCACGATCATAATAATTCCTAACACTGATTGTGCCCATCGTATTACCTTATGTGCCCAAATCGCATAAACAGTCGTACCGATCGCATACAGACCGGCATTGACATACAGCCAGCTATGCAGTATCCCATGATGATATCCCTCTGAATCAAAATAGAAAAATAAGTGTGTGACCGGACTAGACGCCACCAAAAGTGCCGCTGTCACAGCCGGAAACGCTGCCAGGATCAGAAAACACCTTTTCCCTTCCCGAATCTGCTGAACCTTCATATAAATATACAACATAACCATCATTGGTATCATACATTGCACCATCAAAAATATGATATTTAATCCGTAATTCAACCATATCGGAACTGCTTTATAATAGCTGTCTGTATAACAAGTAATGACGTCTAAACAAATATTCATAAAACAGACACCCATAAATATCTGATACATTTTAGACTGAAAATCAACCAATCGTTTCCTTACCCTCGATATAATCAGCAATAACACCAAAAATATGATCGTACATATCTCGTAATCTACATTATAGTTCATTATATTGTCCTCCCTGCCTCATCATCAGACAATATCCCTGTTATGATATCGTTCCTTTTCTACATACATCTTCTTATCAGCATCCCGCAATATATTTTCAAACGGTTCCTTTGCATTATGGCGATATGCCATTCCAACAGAAACACTAACCTTCTTAAGATCCATATACATCTTAAGACGTTCTATTAACTGCTCTACTTCTTCCTTTTCGATATCTAACAATACAATAATAAACTCATCACCGCCAACACGATATACCTGTTTCTCCCCAAAACAAGACATCATCCCCTCCGCCGCATCACACAGATATCTGTCACCTGCCTCATGTCCTTTGGTATCATTGATCCTCTTTAGCCCATTGAGATCACACATAATAATCGCAATCGGGCTTCCCTTATCGAAATCTCCTTCATATGCCCAATGCAGGGCTTTCCGGTTATAGCACTTCGTCAACTGATCCTTTGTTGCATTCTCTTCTATCTGCTTAGCATAATTCCGGATTCGTATCATCATAGACATCACAAATTCCATCATATCGATCAAAACAGATATATTATCCATAAATTCAATCGGAGGATTATCCACTCCATAGAATCCAATATATTTGCCATTGATCTCTATCGGCCCTGTCACTAATGTCTGAATCCCCTGTGGCTTCAGCACCTGATACATCGGCTCACTTATCTTCTGATATTCTTCTATATCATAGATCATAATATTATGAGACTTCTCGTATTCCTCAAACCAGACATCCAACACACCATCATACGGAACCCTCTTTAAGTTATCAATCTCTCTCGACACACCTTCCCTGCACCATTCATAGGTGTTATCAAAGGTACCATCCAGATTGTCCTCAAAGATATATGCCCGATCCGATTGCAGTTTTTCACAAATATATTCCAAAATCTGATTAATAATATGATCCGGCGACTCCGCAGATGACGCATAGCGAATCATATCTGTTATAAACTTTTCGTCATTGATTTTTGCCATATTCTCATCGTCCTTTTTCCCATTGCCATATCCGGCAATATTCTTCATTATCTATTACATACTTCTCACATCACTACACGTAAAATAAATTATCTGGTACTTCTTTGCAACCTCCCGAAGCAGCTTCTTCGCTGCGATTAACTTGTCATCATCCAAATTGGTAAATGGATCATCTAATATCAACATTGGCTTTTCCTGTTCATACATAGCATCTACAAAAGCCATCCGCAGGCAAATACCTATCAGATCCTGATACCCGGTACTTAACGTCTTTACTTCTCTCTGTCTGCCCTGCTCGGTCACCGTTACCATAATATTCGCATCCATATAAAAATCCGTGTCATCCTTTTCTGTAATTCCTGTATAATACCGTTCAAATGCAGATAATACCGGAGCTGTATACCGGGAGGTAAGACTTTCCTTTGCCTGACTAAGTTTCTCCTGTGCCTTCTTCAGATATTGGAACTTTGCCTGTTCCTCTTTCTGTATCTCTTTTATGCTCTCTAATTGCTCCCGATTCTCTTCCCATTCATCATATTGATTGCCTAACTGTTCTAATGTTTTATGATAATCTGTTATTGTTTTATGGGTTACCTGTATGCCCTCTGTCAGTTCTGCAATCGAATCATTTAACTCGTCGATGGATGGCAATTCTTCTATCTGTACATCTGCCATAAATAGATTAACATCCACCGATTTTTCAAATTGTGCAAGTACCCGTGCCGACTCTTCCTGATTGTTTCTGGCATGCTGATATTCTTGCACAAGCTCCTGCAATTCGTTCAACTGCGCACGTTCATCCGTTGCCGGCGTATATCCATATGCCTGTAAAAAGTCTGCCAACCGCTTCTCATCTTCCTTCCATTCCGCCTGAGCTTCCTGTTGCTGCCTTTCCTGTTTTGCTAATAACTGATACCTTTGCAAACTCGTCCGCAATGTATACAAGCCTTCTTCGTAAGAACTTCCTGCCGTATTCTTCTGATATCTTTCCAAGAAATCATTAAGCTCCTGTTCCAATGTTGCAAGCTGTTTCTCTTCCACTCCAGATGCCACCATGCCTGCTTTTTTCTGCAAAGTATGATACTCTACCGACTCTTCCATAATATGCTGTAACAGAGTAGCAACCATATACTCGTCAAACGTCTTTCCATGTGTGTCTAAATACACTCCCACTTCGGAATCGACCTGCTTTATCCATTCTGTATCCTTTGTAATCTCTTTCTGTAATTTCTCTATTGCTGTTTTTGACTCTGCCGTCTTCTCTTTCTTAGATCCATTACCACTGATTCCGATCAGCAGCACACCCATCAACAATGCAATAATCCCCGGAATCCACAAAGCACGCACGCATAACAAAACAGCACATACAAACAATACAATCCCCACACCGATCACTACCGGATTTCTCCTCGGTTGTTCTGTTCCAGCGGTTTGCAACGCAGTAAGTGTTGCCTGCTTAGACGGCATGGCAGCCTTTCGGTTATTCCGCTCGTTCCATTTACCAATGATGACCGATACCGGTTCGGATTCCTCCCGAAACACCTTATCTAACTGCTCATATCGTTGCTGTTCATAACTACTCAACCGTTCCTGTTCGTATTCCTGCCGCATTCTCCGGTATTTACCGGCCAGAGTAAGCTTCTCCTCTAATTCCTGCTCCTCCGGAATTCCATTCTGAAAACAATCATCCAAAGCTGCCAGTTCCTTCTTCTCTGCCTCGGACAGCTTAGTTATCTCCAACCGCTCCCGGAGTCTCTCCTTCTCACCACAGACATCCATTGCTTTTCGTAGTTCTTCCATCGAAGGAACCCCTTGAGGAAACTTTCCTTTCAACGCTTCTGCAAGTTGTTTCTTCTCCTGTGCCGCATTCTTCAAATGTTCCCATTCCTCTTTCTTAGCCAGAACAGACTGCATCGTTACTGCTTTCTTCTGTAATGCCGTTATTTCCTGCAGTCTCGTCTGTTCCGCTGCATAAACATTCTCCTGTTCCTGCAGCAATTCCCGGTAGCGTTCTAAACTCGAGCCAATCTCTTGTCCATCCTGTACTAAGTGCTCTAACTGTGCAATCTCCTCTTTTCTTTTAGCCAACGAGCCGGTCTTCCTAGACGGTGTCAGCTTATTCAACAACTCTGACAGGCGTATGTTCGCATTCTCATAATTATTAAGATCATTTGTATTGTCTGTAATATTACCGATCTTTGCACTAATATCATCCGTTGCATATGTCTCACACGCGCTTTGACCAATAAATATCGTGTGCAAAAAGGATTCTCTTCCCACCTGAAAAAGTTCCTCCCCAATCCGGTCCGAATAATCATTCGATATCAGGTTAGTATCTGCATCCCGTAATTCAAATTCGTCATTTGCCTCTTTATCCTGAAAGATTCTGATAATTTCATACTTTCTTTCTCTCTCTTCAAATACAAGCTGTCCCCCAAACACGCCACCCTGCCACGGCTTATATCGTTTGCGTTCATTATCCTCAATGCTGCGTTTGCGCTCTCCCTCTAATCCGTAAAACATTGCCCGGATAAATGCAGCAAACGTACTCTTTCCCCATCCATTCTCTTCACAAATCACATTCAAATTCTCTGAGAAGTCCATTGAGCAATTATGTAATCTGCCAAAATTTTCAACATGACAGGAAATTAATCTCATTCTACTGCACCTCCTCTCCTGCAATCGCTTGTAATCCATAACGGATAATAATCTTCTTATCTTCCTCCGACAAGGAATCATCTGCCATAACCTGACGCACATACTCGCCCTTCAACGACATGTCAAGCATGTATGCTTCCACATCAATCTTAAGGGTTGTCTTATCATATATTTTCACAAAGTAATAGTCTTCTTGAAATCTCGTCCGGATGTAAGCGATATTTCTCTCGCATTCCACATCCAACATTCCGGTTAACACAATCTTTACCAGAGATGTTACTGGCAATGCCATCTTCCGTAATTCTTCTTCTACCCGGGTAATCATCTCTGCAGTTGTCTGACAATCTGTAACATCTACCTTAACTGTGTACAACGTACGATATGCAAACGGAATAAACTCATGCGTATACCGCATATGTTCCACATCCACATCCAATACAACAAATCCATGTTCTCCACACTCATCAAATCCTCTGCCCTCCAGACAGCCCGGATAACAATATGTTGCCCTGGCATCCAATTGTTCCTTTTTATAAGCATGGATATGTCCTAACGCCATATAATTGATACCTTTGTTCCGAAAGGCTTTCAAATTAATAATCTCCGTCTTATCTTTCCCCTTACTCTCCGCCTCCTGTCCATGAAGCATAACAATATTAAACAGTCCTGCATCTAATACAAGTGATACATCTGCCGAACCGGCATTATCCCCTGTAAATTCCATACCACTGATTGTAACCTTTCCCTCTGCTTCCGTGTAAGAAGTCCAATTAGAACCAAACAGATACAAATTGTCCGGAACCTGTTCTAATTCTGCAAGGAAATTATCACTGTCATGATTTCCCCTCAGATAGTAAAAATGAATATCCGGATACTCCACAATAGCATGAAGCACCGTATTACGTGCAGTTGCAGAAATATGTCTTGTGTCAAACAGGTCCCCTGCAATTAAAATGACAGAAATCTCCTGTTCAACTGCATACCGGATCATTTTCTCAAAAGTACGTAAGATTTCCCCTTTTCGTTCTTTCGCTTTCTCTTTATCTAAATTTGCCGTCATTTTGGAATCTAAATGTAAATCTGCACAATGTAATATCTTCATTCCGCCATCTCCCATTTCTTGCGATCATTTAACATGCACATTCCCCTTATAATCCTTCTCCACTCAAATACATAGTTAATTTGATGGTATCATATAATTCCGCCGCATTCAAGTGCCACAGACAGGATTCTTTCTTTTCATTTGAAGTATCCTATGTTAAAATAGGTGCATCTTATTATATGAGGTGATTCTTAATGATTCAGATAGATCTGATCACCGGATTCTTAGGGTCCGGTAAGACAACATTTATTAAACAATATGCCCGATACCTGATTGCGCAGGGACTCAACATCGGCATTTTAGAGAACGACTTTGGAGCTGTCAATGTCGATGCCATGCTGCTACAGGATATTCTCGGCGATCACTGCACCTTAGAGATGGTCGCCGGCGGCTGCGATGCTGACTGCCATAGAAGACGCTTCAAAACCAAATTAATTGCAATGGGAATGTGCGGATACGACCGGGTAATTGTCGAGCCTTCCGGAATCTTTGATATGGATGAGTTCTTTGATGCTTTACACGAGGATCCTCTGGATCATTGGTATACAATTGGCAATGTCATTACAATCATTGACGCAAACTTAGAATTGCAGCTTTCCGATGCATCCCGTTATCTGTTAGCTTCCCATGTCGCCCAGGCAGGAACGGTTCTGTATAGTCATGTACAGGAAACAGACAACAACAGACTTATGAACACGCAATCTTATGTGATGCAGGCAATTGATACATTACACTGTAAAAGGACTCCCGAACCGCTTGTGATTGCCAAGAACTGGATCGACCTACAGGATAGTGATTATGAAGCAATTCTATCTTCCGGTTATCATACCGCTGACTATACCAAAATGTGGTTTGACGAACAGGAAACATATGACAGTATCTACTTTATGAATATGGAATTTACGGAAGACTTTCTTCGAACATCCTGCAAGGAAATCTTATCTGATCCTGCATGTGGCAAAGTATTCCGCATCAAGGGATTCCAGAAGCTCCCAGACGGAACCTGGCTTTCCATCAACGCCACCCACCAGAAGATCGAGATACAACCGATCCCTAACGGGCAGGCAATCTTAATTGTCATTGGCGAGGGACTTCAACAGAAGATACTTGAAAACTATTGGGGCAGATCCAATCCTTGATCTGCCCCAATTACATAAGTTTATATAATTCTACCCTAACGCATTACTACTTTAATGCCCGTTCCAACTCTTCAATCACAATCTTAAGCGCCTTAATTCTGGCATATTTCTTATCCACAGACTCCAATATATGCCATGGTGCATATGTGGTACTGGTCTTTGCAATCATCTCATTCACTGCGGCTTCATATTGATCCCATTTCTCCCGGTTACGCCAATCCTCGTCCGTGATCTTCCATTGTTTCTCCGGTGTATTCTGACGATCTGTAAACCTTGCCAACTGCGTATCCTTATCAATCTGCACCCAGAACTTAATGATCACTGCCCCCTCATCATGCAACAACTTCTCGAATTCGTTAATCTCATTGTATGCTCGCATCCATTCATTCTCAGTACAAAATCCCTCTAACCGTTCTACCATCACCCTTCCATACCAGGTACGATCAAAGATTGCAATATGTCCTGTCTTTGGCAATCTCGTCCAAAACCGCCACAGATAATGTCTTGCTTTCTCATGTGGTTCCGGGCTGGCAATCGGATGCACCTCATATCCTCTTGGATCTAATGCCTCTGTAATCCTCTTAATGTTGCCGCCTTTACCTGCAGCATCCCATCCTTCATAAGCAACGATCACCGGCACTTTTTTCCGGTACAAACGATTATGTAATTCTCCCAATCGTTGTTGCAGCTTCTTTAATTCACTCTTATAGTCATCCTCTTCCACTTTCTTATCAAGCGGAATCTCAGAAAGTAATGACATACGTTCTAGAGGAAATACATTCTGCAACAACGGAACTGCCAGCTTATGATTACTGAGTGCGATCTCGATTCCTTGTGTCAATGTCTCTAACACCTGCAACTCTGTCCATTTCCGCGACTTGGCATCCACAATATACCACGGTGCTGACGGCATATTCGTATTCTTCATATAGGAATCATAGACATCCATACATTGATCATAATGTGTATTCTGCCAGATATCCTTCTTGCTTACACGCCATGTCGTATCTTTCTGATCTTCCAATACATGAAGCCTCTTCGCCTGCTCCTTCTCCGAAACGTGCAGAAAGAACTTCATCACCAGATATCCGTTATCTGTAAGCTGCCGCTCAAATCTCCGGATACACTCAATCCGGTTGGCATACACTTCCTCTGAAATGCTGCCCGACATGTAATCCTGTGTCGTCTCATCCATCCATGCCGTATCTAAAAACACAAACTGTCCTTCTTCCGGAATCTTTACAAAATGCCGGTACAAAAACGGCATTCTCGCCTCCTCTTCTGTCTTCTTCTGCATTGATGCCACCTTGAAAAAACGCGGATCAATATTCCGGATGATCTGTCCAATGCAATTTCCCTTGCCTGCAGTTCCCCAGCCTTCCATCACAACCAGTACCGGAATCTTCTTCTCCTTAATCAGCAACTGCTGTCTGGCAAGCTTCTCTCTTGCTGCACTAAGACGCACCCGTAACTCCTCTTTGTCCGGACATTCCATCTCTTTCCATTCTTTTAACATAGTATAACCCTCCTTTCAAAGCAATGTGTCCCTTACTTTCCTTACATTTATTATATACAGTTTTTTTAGATTATCAATCTTAAATTTCTCCTCAGATTAAAAAGCCCCTTATCCTTCTCTCTTTAAAATCTATCTTCATATCACAGAAGAATTAAAACAACGTGATAACAACATTATCGGAACGTTAAGATGCTATAAATAAGTAGCAGAAAAGTAGCAGAATTGCAGCCGCGGGAGATGGGACTTGAAGCGTCTATAAAGAAAAAAACATAGGAAAGGAGCGGGTTTGCAATCTCCTCTTACCTTAGTCCCACTATTTGGTCCCACT
>USBM01000064.1 GCA_900552885.1 uncultured Clostridium sp.
TCCAGAAGGTACTGGTATCATCGCTGGTGGTCCTGCTCGTAAGGTATTGGAGCTTGCAGGATACAAGAACATCCGTACAAAGTCTCTCGGCTCTAACAACAAGCAGAATGTTGTTCTTGCTACAATCGAGGGTCTTAAGGCAATTAAGTCCCCAGAAGAGATTGCAAAACTCCGTGGTAAGTCTTTAGACGAGATTCTTAACTAAGGAGGTAATTTGAGATGGCAGATAAGGTAAAAGTAACATTAGTAAAGTCACCAATTGGTGCAATTCCTAAGCATAGAGCAACTGTGAAAGCACTTGGTCTTACAAAGATGCATAAGACTGTTGAACTTCCAAACAATGATGCTACAATGGGAATGGTACAGCAGGTTCGTCACTTAGTAAAAGTAGAAGAAGCTTAATTTTGTTAGAAGGAGGAACAGTCATGAATTTATCAAGTTTAAAGCCAGCTGAAGGCGCTGTATCAAGCGATAGCTTCAGAAGAGGCCGTGGACATGGTTCAGGAAATGGTAAGACTGCCGGTAAGGGCCACAAGGGTCAGAAGGCTCGTTCTGGAGCTCCAAGACCAGGCTTTGAAGGTGGACAGATGCCACTTTACAGAAGAATCCCTAAGAGAGGATTCACAAGCAGAAATCATAAGGAAATCGTTGCAATCAACCTTTCAGTTCTCGAGAGATTTGAAGATGGCGCAGAAGTATCTGTAGCTTCATTGATCGAGGCAGGTGTTGTAAAGAACCCTAGAGATGGTGTTAAGATTTTAGGAAATGGAGAGTTGACTAAAAAGCTTACTGTTAAGGCGAATGCATTCAGTAAGGCCGCTGCAGAGAAGATCGAAGCTCTTGGTGGAAAAGCAGAGGTGATTTAGTATGTTCAAAACCTTACGTGACGCTTTTAAGGTCAAAGAGATCCGTATGGGATTACTCTTTACATTCTTTGTCCTGATAGTCATCCGTTTTGGTTCGTTGATCCCGGTACCGGGACTGAATACAGTCGCAATCAAGGAATATTTGGAGAGCGCGCTCGGTGATGCAAACAGCTTCCTGAGCTCGTTCACCGGTGGTTCCTTCACACAGATGTCTATTTTTGCATTGAATGTAACACCATATATTACTTCTTCCATTATCATCCAGCTTCTTACTATTGCGATTCCAGCATTGGAGGAGATGCAGAAGGATGGTGAGGACGGAAGAAAGAAGATTACAGCTATCACAAGATATGTAACAATCTTTTTAGCAGTAATCGAGAGTCTCGGACTTGTCATTGGTTTCGACCGTGGACATTATATGACAGTAACCGGACCACTTGGATATCTGCTTGTTATCATTACATTGACAACAGGTAGTGCCTTTGTTATGTGGCTTGGTGAGCGTGTGACGGAAAAAGGTGTTGGCAACGGTATTTCTATTATCCTGTTGATAAACATCGTATCCAGAATGCCAAGTGATTTTTCAGACTTATATACAAAGTTCATGAAGGGTCAGGATATTGTAGATCAGGTAATCGCAGGTGCGATTATTCTGGCGGTTATACTTGTAACAACAATTTTGGTTGTTTTGTTACAGGGCGGAGTCAGAAAGATTCCGGTACAGCATGCACAGAAGGTACAGGGAAGAAGAATGATGGGCGGACAGCAGAGTCATATTCCTCTGAAGGTCAACACATCAAGCGTTATCCCGGTTATCTTCGCTTCTTCCATTCTTTCCGTACCAATGGTTGTTGTGAATTTGTTTAATATCAACACCAGCGGTGTATGGGCAAAGATTTTAAGAGGTATGAATTCGAATTACTGGTTTAACCCTGCATATCCATGGGCAAGTGTAGGTCTGATTATATACATCCTGTTGGTTGTATTCTTCGCATATTTCTATACATCGGTAACATTTAACCCGATGGAAGTAGCGAACAACTTAAAGAAGAGCGGTGGATTTATTCCAGGTATCCGTCCTGGTAAGCCGACACAGGATTACTTAAATAAAATACTGAATTACATCGTATTTATCGGTGCGGTTGGTCTGTTGATCGTTGCGGTCATCCCAATCTTCTTCAACGGAATGTTTGGTGCGGACGTATCGTTCGGCGGAACCTCACTCATCATTATCGTAGGTGTAGTTCTTGAGACGATTGATCAGATCGAGTCTAAGATGATTGTACGAAATTATTCAGGATTCTTGAATGATTAATGTCAATAAAAGGAAGCAGGAGTGTATCCTATGGGTACATTCCTATTCCTAGTTATAGGGAAATAAATTTTGCGGAAACAAAAAGCATAGAAAAGAAAAGTATGGAGGGACAATAATTTGAAGATTATTATGTTAGGCGCACCTGGTGCAGGTAAGGGAACGCAGGCAAAGATGTTAGCTGAGAAGTACGGAATTCCACACATTTCGACTGGAGATATCTTCCGTGCCAATATCAAGAACGGTACAGAGCTTGGCGCAAAGGCAAAGGAATACATGGACAAGGGATTACTTGTTCCAGATGAGCTGGTTGTAGACCTGATCATGGATCGTTTCAAGGCAGATGACTGCAAGAACGGTTACATCCTTGACGGATTCCCAAGAACCATTCCGCAGGCAGAGGCACTTGACGCTGCTCTTGCTGCAAATGGCGAGAAGATCGACTATGCAGTCAACGTGGAAGTCCCAGATGAAAACATTGTAAATAGAATGTCCGGCAGACGCGCATGTGTAGGATGTGGTGCAACCTATCATATCGTATACAACCCAACTAAGGTTGAGGGTAAGTGCGATACTTGTGGTGCAGACCTGATCCTTCGTGACGACGACAAGCCGGAGACAGTCCTGAACCGTTTGAAGGTTTACCATGAGCAGACACAGCCACTGATCGACTTCTATACAAAGAAGGGCGTCATCGCAGAGGTAGACGGAACAAAGGATATGAAGGACGTATTTGATGCGATTGTAGCTATTTTAGGTTAATATCTGTATCGGAGTTCAAAATGGCGATCATAATCAAAACAGAACATGAGATAGAGCTTATGCGTAAGGCGGGAGAGATTCTCGCCAAAACGCATGAGGAATTGAAGAAAATTATAAAACCGGGCATATCCACATATGAGATAGACAAGTGCGGTGAGGATTTTATCCGAAGCTGCGGATGCGAACCATCGTTCCTGAATTATCAGGGCTATCCGGCGTCCATCTGTGTCTCAGTCAATGATGAGGTTGTACACGGCATACCGTCTAAAGAACGGATTTTGCAGGAAGGCGATATCGTAAGCCTCGATGCCGGAGTTATATACAAAGGATATCACTCGGATGCTGCAAGAACGTATGGTGTCGGAACGATCGATTCCGAATCGGTGCAATTGATCGAGGTAACGAAGCAAAGCTTTTTTGAAGGGCTTGCACAGTGCCGGGCGGGCAATCATATAAATGATATATCCAAAGCGGTTTTTGGGTATGTTACGAAAAGAGGGTATTCTGCTGTCCGTGATCTGGTTGGACACGGTGTCGGCGCACATCTCCATGAGGAACCAAATGTGCCGAATTACCCGAAGCTGTTCAAAGGCCCGAAGTTAAAACCGGGGATGGTCATAGCGATTGAACCGATGATCAACATTGGAAGCTATCAGGTTGGCTGGCTGAATGATGACTGGACAGTCGTTACCATGGATGGCTCACGTTCCGCACATTATGAAAATACAGTACTGATAACTGAGGGAGATCCAGAGATCTTATCACGTGCAGAGGGATTGGAATTATAATATAGATCAATAAATTAAGGAGGATATGATATGCCAAAGGCAGACGAAATCGAAATGGAAGGAACCGTATTGGAGAAGCTTCCAAATGCAATGTTTCAGGTAGAATTAGAGAATGGGTTGAAGGTACTTTCCCATATCAGTGGAAAGCTCAGAATGAATTACATTAAAATCCTTCCGGGCGACAAAGTAACCGTGGTTTTATCTCCATATGATCTTACAAAAGGAAGAATCACCTGGAGAGCAAAATAAATTTACATTTTCACTTGCATTTCGCTATGGAAAATGGTATCATAGGTTTTCGTAGCGGACTTTTTGGAAAGGAGAGTATTTTAATGAAGGTTAGAGCATCAGTTAAACCAATTTGCGATAAGTGCAAAGTCATTAAAAGAAAAGGCAGTATTCGTATAATCTGCGAAAATCCAAAGCACAAACAGCGTCAGGGTTAATTCATGTTCGCGTATGTCATAAATGCCATTTATGATAGAACATGGGTCATTGTTAGACATTAGGTCTTACAATCTGACAGGACAGTTGGAACAAGGTATGTAGGATGATAGCCCATCTATAACTATGCCTTGTATTTGTGCGTGTAATGGTATTCCACATTACATACCAACTTCGATTGACGCCACGCCGGTATTCGGGTGGACGACAACGGACATCAGCTCTTGGCTGGAGTTGATAAAAGCGGCTGGACACATAGCATGTGTCAAAAATTGTTTCATTAAGTTATTTTACGGAGGTATAACAAGAATGGCTCGTATTTCAGGTGTTGATTTACCAAGAGAAAAGCGAATCGAAATCGGACTTACCTATATCTATGGTATAGGAAGAACATCAGCTACAAGAATTCTGAAAGAAGCAAACGTAAATCCGGACACTAGAGTTCGTGATCTGACTGACGATGAGGTTAAGAGACTCAGCGAAGTTATCAACGAAACTCAGGTCGTAGAAGGTGATCTGCGTAGAGAAGTAGCTCTTAACATTAAGCGTTTACAGGAAATCGGTTGCTACCGTGGTATCCGTCACAGAAGAGGATTACCTGTTCGTGGACAGAAGACAAAGACAAATGCAAGAACTCGTAAGGGTCCTAAGAAAACAGTAGCAAATAAGAAGAAGTAATGGAGGTTCAGGTTAATGGCTAAGAAAGTTACTACTAAGAAAGTGGCTAAGAAGCGTGTTAGAAAGAATGTTGATCGTGGACAGGCTCATATTCAGTCATCTTTTAACAATACAATCGTTACATTGACAGATGCCGAAGGTAATGCATTATCTTGGGCAAGTGCAGGTGGACTTGGATTCAGAGGTTCCAGAAAGTCTACACCATATGCTGCACAGATGGCAGCAGAGACAGCTACAAAGGCAGCTCTTCCTTATGGATTGAAGTCAGTAGATGTTATGGTTAAGGGACCAGGTTCAGGTAGAGAGGCAGCTATCCGTGCACTCGCAGCCTGCGGTTTGGAAGTATTAAGTATCAGAGACGTAACTCCAGTTCCACATAACGGATGTCGTCCACCAAAGAGAAGAAGAGTCTAATAATAAGGAGGTACATGATAATGGCAGTAGATAGAACACCTATTCTCAAGAGATGTAGATCCTTAGATATGGATCCAGTCGTTCTCGGTGTAAATAAGAAGTCAAGAAGAAAATTGACTAGAGCAAACAGAAAAGTAAGTGAGTACGGATTACAGCTTCGTGAGAAGCAGAAGGCTAAGTTTATTTATGGTATGCTTGAGAAGCCTTTCCGTAACTTGTATGTAAAGGCAGAGCGTATGCCAGGTCTTACAGGACCAAACCTTATGATCCTTCTTGAGTCCAGACTGGATAACGTAGTTTTCCGTATGGGATTTGCAAGAACAAGACGTGAGGCCAGACAGATCGTTGATCACAAGCATGTATTGGTTAATGGCAAGTGCGTAAATATTCCTTCATACAGAATCAGTGCTGGTGATAAGATTGAAATCAAAGAGAAGAGCAAGTCTCTTCAGGGATTTAAGAATATCGTAGAGGCAAACGCAGGCGTTGTTACTCCAGCTTGGATGGAGTCAGACGTTGAGACATTGACAGGAACTGTTAAGGAGCTTCCACTCAGAGAGCAGATTGACGTACCTGTAAACGATACACTTATCGTCGAGTTGTACTCTAAGTAATTCGCGTAAGTAAAGGGTTTGTAGCTAAGTAACACCAGTTATCCAGAAGGAGGGTCAGTAGTGTTTGAATTTGAAAAACCTAGAATTGAAATCGCAGAGATTTCAGACGATAACAAATATGGTAAGTTTGTAGTAGAGCCATTGGAAAGAGGCTATGGTATTACACTTGGTAATTCTCTTCGTAGAATTATGTTATCATCTCTTCCGGGAACTGCAGTTAGTCAGGTTAAGATTAAGGGCGTTCTGCATGAGTTCTCATCTCTTCCAGGTGTAAAGGAAGATGTGACAGAGATCGTGATGAATATCAAGGATCTCTGCATCAAGAACAATTCTACAACAAATGAGCCTAAGGTTGCATATATTGATGCTTCAGGTGATAAGGTTGTGACGGCTGGTGATATTCAGGTAGATGCAGATCTTGAGATTTTGAATCCGGATTTGGTAATCGCAAATTTGAGCGGTCCGGAAGCAAAGTTGGAGATGGAGCTTCTGATCACAAACGGCAGAGGTTACGTTGGATCTGACAAGAACAAAGGTCTTGATTCATCTATTGATGCAATCGCTGTTGATTCTATCTATACACCTGTGGAGCGTGTAAATCTGACAGTTCAGAACACACGTGTCGGACAGGTTACAGATTATGACAAGCTTACACTTGATGTATTTACAAATGGTACATTGGCACCAGATGAGGCAGTCAGCCTTGCAGCAAAGGTGCTCAGTGAGCATTTGAATCTCTTCATCGATCTTTCAGAGAATGCTAAGTCTGTTGACGTTATGGTAGAGAAGGAAGACGATCAGAAGGAAAAGGTACTTGAGATGAGTATCGACGAACTGGAGCTTTCCGTTCGTTCTTATAACTGCTTGAAGAGAGCAGGTATTAATACAGTTGAAGAATTGACAAATAAGACTCCGGACGATATGATGAAGGTTCGTAACCTTGGTCGTAAGTCTCTCGATGAAGTTTATGCTAAATTAAAAGAACTTGGTTTGTCGCTTCGTACTGGTGATGAATAATATCCACTTAAGCCGAAGGATTAGTAAGCAAAGTGAAGACCCGAAAGGGTAAGGAGGAAAATTAAAATGGCAATGTATAGAAAACTTGGTAAAAAGTCTGATCAGAGAATCGCATTACTTCGTAATCAGGTAACACAGCTTCTCTATCATGGAAAGATTGAGACAACAGAGGCTAGAGCGAAGGAAGTTCGTAAGATCGCTGAGCACCTTATCACACTTGCTGTTAAGGAGAAGGATAACTTCGACGAGATCAAGGTAACTGCTAAGGTTGCTAAGAAGGACAAAGATGGCAAGCGTATCAAGGAAGTTGTAGATGGTAAGAAGGTTACACAGTACGACGAAGTTGAGAAGACAGTTAAGAAGGATCAGCCTTCCAGACTGCACGCTAGACGTCAGATGCTTAAGGTTCTCTACCCGGTAGTTGAGGTTCCTACAGATGCTGCAGGAAAGAAAGCTGCTACAAAGAAGGTAGACCTTACAGCTAAGCTCTTCGACGAGTATGCTGCAAAGTATGCTAGCCGCAAGGGTGGTTACACACGTATCGTTAAGATTGGCGAGCGTCGTGGTGACGGTGCTATGAAGGTTATTCTTGAGTTAGTTTAATCTATATAAAACCAGACGGGTTGTCGAAAGGCAGCCCGTTTATTTTTTCATGGAGAATAATTATGACGAGAAAAATCGGAATTGTGTGCTGTTCAGATGGATTCAATCGGGCATACGAAGGTGAGATTGAGGAATTGCATCGGATACTGGCAGACATGGGGATTGAGAGTGTGATCAGCCCATTTCTGTATGCGCGTGATGGTGTGGCGAGTGGAACGGCAGAAGAACGTGCGAAGGCAGTAATGGATTTTTACTTGGATGATACGATTGACGCAATCTGCGACATATCCGGTGGAGATATCGCGAATGGAATCCTGCCGTATCTGGATTATAGCGTGATTGCAAAGATGGATAAGCAGTTCTGGGGATACAGTGATCTGACGACTATATTAAATGCAATCTACGCGAAGACCGGGCAGACAGGGGTGTTGTATCAGATAAGAAATGTGCTCTATAAGGAGCGCAAGCAGCAGATGACGGATGTGCGAGATGTCCTGTGTGAGGGTGGTGATGCGTTGTACCGGATCGATTATCATTATGTACAGGGGACGGAGATGCATGGAATCATTGTCGGAGGAAATATCCGTTGTTTCTTAAAGCTGTCTGGGACGGCGTATATGCCAGATCTGAATGGGAAGATTCTACTTCTGGAGAGTCGGTCCGGAACAGTAGCACGAATGGAAACCTATCTGAGCCAGTTGCAGCAGATTGGTGCATTTGAGCAGATCGCGGGTATCCTGCTTGGAACATTTACGGAGATGGAAGCAAAGCAGTGCATGCCGGATATTGTGCAACTTGTGAAGAAGTATGTGAGAAAAACAATGCCGATTGCGGTCACGAAGCAGATCGGACATGGGACAGATGCCAAAGGGATTGTAATAGGCGGAGAATTGTAATTTTTCGTCAAGCATTTTATGGAAATACGTTTGCCTTGCCGTGCATATGATGATATGATGACTTTAGTTATGAAAAGTTTGATATATGCGGGGTAAGGGTATGAAAAAATGGAGAAATAATTCAGACAATGCAGGTTTCACACTGGTTGAATTGATTATTGCAATTGCAATCATGGCGGTGCTCGCGGGTGCAATCGGTCTGACGGTTATTCGTTACATTAGGAAAGCCAGAGCATCAAATGCGATGGAGGAACTTCGGACGATTGTCTCGGCGGTTGAGACAGGCATGCTTTCCAGTTATGCGGAAGATCATGAGATGAATCTAGATAAGACATATACGGATGACGAAGGGAATGCACAGCGATGTGGTGTACTCACGAATTATATGATCAGCCGGGCACAGAATAAAAGTGCAAATGGCATTACCGATGCAAATGCGTTGGAGTATTATTTTGCACAAAAGGTGTTGGAAGAATTGAATGCGGAGAATGGAAGCGACTATCGTTTCCTGAATTTTACGGGCGACGAGGATGAGCCGCTTGGAATGAATTGTGATTCGTTCTACGGACAATTTGGTTGTCCGGGCGTGATTGTTGTGTATGGTGGGGAAGGAAAGGTGCTGTTTGCGCAGTATTATAACTCTGGTTGCCTGATTCAGTATGAGGCGGGCGAAGGCTATACCTATCTGGATGATACGACGGAATTCGTCGGAAGTACGACGATTCATTAGTGTGATTTGCTCGAATCTGCCGATACAGACGATGCAATAATTGATGAGAATATATGAATATAAAAGAAAAAGGATTGACTGTATAGATACAGCTAATCCTTTTTTATCTGTTATGTGAGATTGCATTGACTGTCAATCAGACCGGCATATGGAATACCTGACGTGGGTCTAAGGCTCCATAGATTTCGCGTCAACCATCTGGACAGCTCCGGCGAAGTTCCCCTGGAAATAGTTCGCGATTTCATCGGAATATCCATATACAATTCCCTTTCTGTAAGGGAATAACAGGTTCTGCAGTTGGGCGACTGCTTCATCAAGCGGCGCTTTCTTGGAGAAACCACCGGTTGTGATCTGGCCAAGTGAATAAGTTCCACCATCTCGTGCGAGCAGATATAAGGTATGAAATTTGCTTGTCGGAATAAAATTCATCGTCTGTTTAACTACATTTCCATAGATCCACATGATATCGCGAATCGGAATTACGCGCACCGTCTTCGCCTCATAGACGAGAATTGCTGTCGGTGTTGCAACGAAAGAGAACGCTTCCACGCCATATGGAATCTGCTGGTCAAGTATTGCAATCTCCTGTGGTGAAAGCAAATTCCATGATGCTTCAGCGGCTGCGTATTTTTTCTTGTTAAATGCAGTCTGCTTGATACCGCCCCAAGCGGTAATTCGTGCGTTAATGTTTGTAAAATTAGAAAAATCCATATGTACCCTCCCAATGTGTGTAAAATAAATGTCAGATATAACTGACAAATAGTCTGAAAATGCTATATTCCATACATTTCGTACAATAATAGCAGATTCATACAAATTATAACATAGAAAAGCTGAAAATTCATTTTTATTTATAGAAAAAATATT
>USBM01000065.1 GCA_900552885.1 uncultured Clostridium sp.
CTATCCGTGAAGTGTTCTCCTGATCTAACACTACATGTTCCGGATTAGAATTACGATCTGCCTCTAAGTTCTCTATCAGCTCTGCCTCTTCCTCATTTGTTTTACTGTAAAAGGAAATATAGGTGTTCAACGGTGAATGTTTCTTACGATTTGATGCCTTGATCGCACTATAGATCTGCCGGTCGATGCAGACCTTGGCAAATGTATAGAACGATGCGGTATTGCCATCCCTGTAATTCTGTACCGCTTTAAACAGACCTATCATTCCCTCCTGCGACAAGTCCTCTGTATCTGCTCCGATCAGATACAAAGTACGGATTGACTTCTTCACAAGCGGCGAATACTTCTTCAGCATATATTCAGTTGCATCCTGATTGCCCTTTCCTGCCAATCGGATTATTTCTTCCTCGCTTAAATTCCGAAATTCCCCATCCATTGCTATCCTCATTTACTCTGCAGGTGCCACATCCTGTCCATCCGGCTGTGCAACTACTTCTGTTGTATTCTCCGTTGTCACTTGTGTTGTCATTTCCGTGGTTGCTTGCGTTGTTGTCTGTGTTGTCGTCTGCGTAGTTGCTTGCGTTGTTGCCTGTGTTGTTACTTCTGCTGTCGTTCCTGCCGTATCTTGTGCCTGTGTCGTTGTCTGTGTTGTCTTCGTATCATTCTTCACCTTATTCGTGATATCCTCAATACTCTTTTCTAAATTTTCTTTCTGTTCATCCTTCTTTGAAGCCGACTGCGTAGTTGCTTCCGTCTCTTCTGTACGGAACCATTTGCTCTTTTCTGTTGTGGCTTCAGAGGTAATCTCTGTATCATTCTTCTTGGATTTGCTTCCACTACCCACACTATTGACAATCAACGTGATAAATCCTAAGAACAGACAGGCAACTACAATCAGAATCAGGATCATTAAAATGGTCTTTAACATATCCCTATTGGGCATCATGCGGTCATCCATTGTTCCCTTATCCTTATTCTTCTGTTCCTTTGCCCGCTGCACTCGTGACTTTTCCGCCTGTATTTTCTTTTCTTCCTTTAATTGTAGTCTCTGCTCATCCTTCTCAAATTCTTCATCATATTCATTCAGGTCAAAATCGACGATATCAAACGCATCCGATCGATCTTCATTCTTCTTATCATTCTCCATAATTAAGCACAAACCTTCCTATCTTCTACATCATACGCTGTCTTACGATCTCATATGCCAGTACACCTGCCGCAACCGATGCATTCAAAGAATCAATATCACCTTTCATCGGAATAGACGCAATATAATCACACTTTTCTTTTACAAGACGGCTCACACCACTGCCCTCATTTCCAATAACCAAACCGATCGGCCCGGTCAGATTATGACGATACATCACTTCACCGTCCATATCCGCACAGACAAACCAGATTCCCTGTTCCTTTAACTCTTCTATTGTCTTTGCAATATTTGTCACCTTTGCAACCGGCGTATAATTGATTGCACCCGCAGAAGCCTTTACAACAGTTGCTGTAAGCCCTGCCGCTCTTCGTTTTGGAATGATCACTCCATGTGCACCGCACAGATTGGCTGTACGAATGATCGCACCTAGATTATGCGGATCCTCAATCTCATCTAACAGAAAGATAAATGGTGCCTCGCCCTTCTTTCCGGCTGCCTCCAAGATATCCTCTACCGTTGCATAATCATATGCAGCCGCCTGTGCGATCACGCCCTGATGTTTGCCGGTCTCCGACATCTGATCCAATCGTTCCTTTGTCACATAATTCACGATCGTATCCTGCTTTCTTGCAAGAGACTTGATCGTATTCACCGCACCATCATGACAACCATCTAACACATATAATTTATCAATTGTCTTACCGGAACGAAATGCCTCTGTTACTGCATTTCTTCCTTCAATCGTATATTCCTCGTATCTCATAATCTCTCCTCTATCGAATTGCGTTCTGTTTTACTCTGTTTCCTGCAGTGCTTCCAGTCCCATCTTAACAACATCCGTCAGACGCTCAAAGTCTTCTTTCAGATACAGATACCCAAGCACCGCCTCAAAACCGGTCGCCTTACGGTATTCCGTCCGCGTTGCATTCTTCGCTTTGGTATAAGAATTGGCATTTCTGCCACGCTTATAGATATCCCGTTCCTCTTCTGTCAAATGTTCCTTCAATGCCATGATCATCTTCGCTTGTGCCGGAGCACATACTATCTTGCTGACATCCTTATGATATTTGTTCACCTGCTTATTCACCTGGCTCACTTCCATTGTACGGATCATAATATCAAATACACTATCTCCGATATATGCTAACGCCAACGGCGAATACAACTCCGGTTGTCCGTGTTCAATATGAAAAATATCTTTGAAATATTGAAAACTTCCTGTCTCACCCATACGATCATCCCATCTGTGCCATTATGCACGTTTCCATTTGACACCTTCCCTGGTATCTTCCAAAATGATTCCCTGTGCTGCTAACGTATCACGGATCTCATCTGCTCTTGCAAAATTCTTTGCCTTTCTGGCAGCCTGGCGTTCTTCGATCAGTGCTTCAATATCACTGTCTAATATCTCTTTTTCTACCTTTGTGATAATACCTAATACATCACAAAGCTGACGAATGGTATCTAATGCTTTCTCAACCAGGCTCTTTGCACTCTCAGCAGTAATATTCGAATTCGTGAACTTTACAAGCTCAAATATGGTAGAGATTGCATCCGCAGTATTCAGATCATCTTCCATTGCCTGTTCAAACTTTGTAACATATTCTGCAAGCTGTCCTTCTAACGCCTTCTCTTCCCCAGTCATTTCCCGTTCCTGTGCTACTTCCTTCGTATCTTCCAAACGGGATACCGCATTTAGAATACGCTCCAAAGAAGCCTTTGCAGACTCAACCAATGTATCTGAGAAGTTCAACGGACTTCTATAATGTGCACTTAAGATGAAGAAGCGGATTACCTGCAATGGGTATTTTTTACCAATGTCACGAATTGTAAAGAAGTTACCAAGGGATTTGGACATCTTCTCGCCATCAATCTTTAAGAATCCATTGTGCATCCAATATCTTGCAAATTCCACTTCATTAGCTGCCTCACTCTGTGCGATCTCGTTCTCATGATGAGGGAAGATCAGATCTTCTCCACCGGCATGAATATCAATAATATCTCCGATATACTTCTTTGACATAACCGAGCACTCCAAATGCCAGCCCGGTCTGCCCTCGCCCCATGGTGATGGCCAGGAAGGTTCGCCCTCTTTCTTTGGCTTCCAAAGTACAAAGTCTAAGAAATCCTCTTTCTCATCCTCACCGGATACTTTAAGCTGATGCTTCTCATCTCTGTGTCCAGCCTCTAGATCATCAATATTCTTTTTGGATAACTTGCCATATCCCGGGAAACTTCTGGTACGGAAATATACAGTTCCGTTCACCTCATACGCATGTCCCTTCTCAATCAGGACTTTGATCATCTCAATCATATCCGGAATCTCTTCCGTTGCCTTCGGATGTGTCGTTGCCTCCATTACATTCAGATCATGCATATCTTTCTTCACTTCTTTGATATAACGTTCCGAAATCTCAGAAGAAGTCACACCTTCCTCAATGGCACGCTTAATGATCTTATCATCCACATCTGTAAAGTTTGATACATAATTCACATCATATCCTTTGTATAGCAGATATCTTCTAAGCGTATCAAACACGATCATTGGACGTGCATTACCAATATGAATATAATCATATACGGTTGGTCCACATACATAAATTCCCACCTTCTTGTCCCGGATTGGAACAAATTCTTCTTTTGTTCTTGACATTGTATTATAAATCTTCATTTTCCTATTTCCTTCCCTCGGGAACTAACTTCCCGTATGCCATCCTGTTAATATCTTTCAATAGTATATTTTTAACCGATTCATTTGTCAACAAGATTCAAACGATCTCTGCAAACCATATCTTATCCCGTAACTGTCCATTCTTTCCAAACAATTCCTCTGCCATCTGCCCCACTGATATCGTGCGGTATCTTTCCTGCATTGTCTCCGATGAAAGTTCCGTTATCTTCTCCCATCCGTTATCTGCCCGATAGCATCCCGTATTCTCCGGTAAAATGACATCTTCAATCCGCAATCCCTCATAGCCATCTGACAGGCGTTGACACTGCTTAGGAAATAATTGTAAAAATGCCGTCACATCCACTACACGGATCATATATGGAAATGACTTCCACCATCCTGCTGTCTTTCCAAAGTACCTGCTCGCTGCCCATTCCGTCTGATCCTCTTCCATCCAGAATGACTGCTCAATCCTCGGATATTCATCGTCCATAGCATATGCAAAGTATCCCATTACATTCTGTTCTTCATTCAACACGAATACGATATTTCCCTGTTGACACGCCTTTTCCTTATATAACATTCGGAAATATGATTCATCATGCACGGGTGCCACCCGATAACACTGCTGTATCGCATGATCCAACGTTCCGAATATCTGTGCCAGCCGTCGTCCATCCAGATTCCGTATCAACGTTTCGAATGCCCAAAACGAATATGGCATGCTCTGTGCCGCAGATAACTGTGCAATCCCAATCTCACATCGTTCCTCTTCCTTCGCACTGACAAAACCAAACGGTTCATAATACCTCACATCTGCAGGCATCAGATACGTAAACGGCTCCTGTTCCACTCTCATATCAAGCAATGCCCGTTGTAACAGATTCCGCATTATTCCGCATCTTCGATATCTCTCATCCGTTGCTACCCCGACAATATAATGAAGAATCCGCTCCTGCATTCCTACATGACACAGATACGGATTCAAATGCAGCATCCCTTTGTCCTCTTCGAAGTACACCCGGTTGTTCGGATATACATTATCAAAGTAAAATTCCTCATAGGCTTCCGGGTCATGAAAGCACTGTCTCCATAAGTTTCTTGCAATCTGTAGTTCCATCTTATGCCTGTCCTCTAGGACATCCACCGCAGCCATTGCACCGATTCACCGCCACATCTAATACATCCTCGTATCCATAATTGGCAACCGTCTCTAACAAACAGATTGCCTGAGAGCTGATTCCCTCGCCACTTCCCGTAAATCCAAGCCCTTCTTCCGTTGTTGCTTTGATATTTACCTGATTCTCCGAAATACCAAGAGCCTCCGCAATCGTCGTTACCATATCCGGAATAAATGCCGCCATCTTCGGACGTTGTGCTATAATTGTGGCATCAATATTGCTGACGATATATTGTTGTTCATCCAGCAACCGTTTCACATGGCGGAGCAGTTGAATACTGTCAGCCCCTTTATACTGCTCATCCGTATCAGGAAAATGCTTTCCAATATCTCCTAATGCCGCTGCACCAAGCAGCGAATCCATGATCGCATGCGTCAGTACATCTGCATCGGAATGTCCTAACAATCCCTTCTCATATGGTATATTCACACCACCGATGATCAATTTTCTTCCTTCCACTAACTTGTGAACATCATATCCCATTCCTACCCGCATCGTCTTTCTCCTATCTCTGTTTCAAGTATTCTAACAAAAACTCATATACTCTCTTTGTCGAAGATATTGATAACCGTTCTGCTGTTGTATGAATATCCAATATATCCGGTCCCATAGATACACAATCTAATTCCGGAATCTTTGCTGCTAACAGACCACATTCCAATCCCGCATGAATCCCCTCTACAACCGGTTTCTTTCCATATAGTTTCTTATATAATTCAATCACCCTCGGACGTACAACTGATTCCTCTTTATACTCCCATGCCGGATATTCTCCTTTGATCTCTAATTCACCGCCAAATTCTAATGCCAGACATTCCAACTGTCCCGCTATATGTTGCTTTCTTGTTGTCACGCTGCTTCGGATCGCATGCTGCGCATACAGATGTTCTTCCCGTAATTCTAATATACCAAGATTCAGGGAAGTCTCAACCAACCCGGGAACTGCCATACTCATATTCTGAATTCCGTTCGGAACAGCCATCAGATATGCTAATATATGAAACAGACTTCTATCATCTACGACTAACTGCTTGCATGGTTCTCCATTCTCCTGCACCTGTAAAGACACTGTAATCCCTGCATCCGACTGGACATATTCCTTGTGAAGAATCTGATTGTATTCCTCAACCAAGCCGGCAAGCCGTTCCTGCTCCTCCGGCTCTACACCAATAACTGCCTGTGCCTGTACCGGAATGGCATTGTCCTTCTTACCACCTCCTAAGGCTTTCAAAGATAACGACACTTCTTTACTCAGTGCATACAATACACGTCCGATTACTTTATTCGCATTTGCTCTTTCTTTATCAATCTCACAGCCGGAATGACCGCCAACTAACCCGGCAACCTCCAACGTATACCAACATTTCTTTGCCGATTCCTGCCATACCACCGGTAATGTCACAATTGCAGACATTCCTCCTGCACAACTGCTTAAAAAGATTCCTTCTTCTTCCGAATCCAAATTCAGCATACAATGTCCTTTCAGCATAGAAAGATCAATTCCATTTGCCCCTTCCATTCCAACTTCTTCCGACACGGTTATGATATATTCCAGTGGCGGATGTGCAACCGTCACATCATCTGCAATGGCAAGCATATAGGCTACTGCAATTCCATCATCGCCGCCAAGCGTTGTATCAACAGCATAGACATAATCCCCATCTACCGCAAGCTGTAATCCATCCTTTTCCATGTCGATACTGCTTCCTGCCTTCTTCTCACACACCATATCCATATGTCCCTGCAGGATAACCGGTTCTTCCTTCTCGTACCCCGCACTAGCCGGAATCTTCATCACTATGTTATATAATGCATCCTGATACACTTCAAATGCATGTGCATTAGCAAATTGTACCAGATAATCACTAATCTGTTTCTCATGGTAAGAACCTCTCGGAATCTTACTGATCTCTTCAAAATAATAAAATACTTTCTCCGGCTCTAAATTCGATAAAACACCCATGTTACTGCCTCCTATGATATCTTCTAAATTATATCCCCTCTATATACAAATAAACATCTGTGTTGAAATAGTATCCCATTTTGCCGTAAAGTATATCACAAACCACAAAAAAAAGAAAGCCGGATACGACTTTCCTTTTTGTCTTTAAAGCTTCTTTAAAGCCCAAAGAATTACTGATTGCAACCCTTACCGGAACATGAACACCCTTTCCCTTCGTATAATCCAGATCGCATTCCGGATCATCCTGTTCCAATCCCCTGTTACAACCACTCGTTTCATTTTGCATATTCCTCTCATCTGTTCTTCAACCATTCTATGCCGTTTCGCATGCACGTTCTGTTGCCTTTTCCATAAATCCACATTCCAGATCTGTCATCACCTCTGCCACCGTCGTAATCCCGGTAATCCGCTCTACATTGGCACCACAAAAGATCAAACCATGCTCCACATCACCCTGCACTGCACGAATCAGTGCATCCGTAATGCAATAAGGAATCTTTTGTGGATCACATTTTGCCAGACAGCCAAGGCAACGTTCCACCTTGCATTCTCCATTTGCTTTCTCTTTTAAAAAGGTATTCTCAATTGCTCTTCCCGGCATTCCCACCGGACTCTTGATGATCCTGATATCCTTTGCCTTTGCTTTCACATAAGCTTCCTTATAGCGGATATCTGCATCACATTCTTCGGTAGCTACAAACCGGCTTGCAACCTGTACTCCATCTGCCCCAAGACTTACAGCATGTGCCACATCCGCTGCATCAAAGATTCCTCCTGCCACAACTACCGGTATCTTTCGATCATACTTTTTCTCCTGCTCATGCACTTTATGAATTATCTTTCTGATCTCCATATCATAATCCAGGCAGCCTTTCATATCTGCTTCTACCTGTTCCTTGGAAAATCCCAGATGCCCTCCTGCTTTTGGGCCTTCAACAACTACAAAGTCTGCCGTCTTTCCGTACTTCTTATCCCACATTTTAAACAAGATTGATAAGGCCTTTTCTGAAGACACAATTGGTGCAAACCGGGTATCTGTTCCATCCAACAAAGCAGGCAGTGTGACAGGCAGTCCTGCTCCACAGATCACCACATCTGCACCGGCTTGGGCTGCAACCCGGACATGTTCCTCATAATCTTTCAAAGCCACCATCACATTTACACCGACAAGTCCGCCATCAGCCTGTTCTCTGGCAAGCCGAATATGTTTTTCTATAGCACGGTTATTTGCCTCTTTATGATTCCTCACAAAATCCGGCTCGTCATACCCAATCTGTGCAGTCGAGATAATACCAACACCTCCTTCTCCGGCTATTGCCCCTGCAAGCCTGCTCCTGCTGACACCAACACCCATTCCTCCCTGGATAACCGGAACTTTTGCCACTTTATTACCAATCCTTAATTCCTTCATATTCTTTACAATTCCTTTCAAAAAAATCATTGTAACAAACCATACCACTACATAGTCTGTTTGTCAATATGACGTAGCATTCAATACTACATTATATTATAAAAGAAATCCGGCTGACTGATCAACCGGATTCATTTATCTATCATTCCATTATTCTATTCTCTGCCTGATTGCTTTTCTGTTCATGCACTCTCTTCTTATGCACCAGTAACCTGCTGCCTACGAACGATAATCTCCATTGATCTTGACATAGTCATATGTCAGATCACAGCCCCATGCCTTAGCTGTAGCATCACCATCATGCAAAGAAATGTTAACAAAGATCTCATCCTCTGAAAGAATCTCTTTGGCAAGCTCCTCCGAAAATTCCACTCCGGCACCATTCCGGCATACCGGAAGAACTCCCTTTGCAGATGCAAGATCCACATCTACCCTGTTAATATCAAATTCTGCCTCCGCATAACCAACTGCACACAGAATTCGCCCCCAGTTTGCATCCTCACCGAACATCGCACATTTAAACAATGGCGAACGGATGACGCTCTTTGCCACAATAATTGCAGTATCCAGATCCTTTGCCTCCGAAACGGTACACTCAATCATCTTTGATGCACCCTCACCATCTGCAGCTAACATCTTCGTCATATTCATCATAACGATATATAATGCCTGTTTAAATGCTGCATATGCTTCATCTTCTTTATTAATCTCCGGATTGCCTGCCAATCCGTTTGCCATAACCAATACCATATCATTGGTTGAAGTATCTCCATCAATACTTAAACAATTATATGTAATCTTCGTAATCTCTGAAAGTGCTTGCTGGATCAATTCTTTTGATATTGCCGCATCCGTAGTCACAAAATTAAGTGTCGTTGCCATATTCGGATGAATCATGCCGCTTCCCTTTGCCATACCTCCAAGAGTACAGGTTGTCCCGTTCACCTCAAAGGTAACTGCCACTTCCTTTGGCACCGTATCGGTTGTCATAATGGCATTGACCGCCTTGGCATTACCTTCATAAGAAAGACCTTCCGCTAACTCTTTGATATGACTTTCGATTGGCTCAATCGGAAGGATCTGTCCGATCACTCCTGTGGATGCAACCATGACTTCATCTGCCGCAATGCCTAACTCCTTTGCAGCTAACTCCGTCATTCTCTGCGCCTTCTCTTCACCATCTGCATTACATGTATTCGCATTCTTTGAATTGGCAATGACTGCACGGGCTTTTCCATTCGTTGCTGTTAAATGCTTCTTTGTTACAAGAATTGGTGCACCCTTTACCTTATTCGTTGTATATACTGCTGCAGCATTACACTCTACATCACTTACCACTAAGGCAAGATCATTCTTATTCTTATCCTTATTCAATCCACAATTAAGTCCGTTCGCACGAAACCCCTGTGCCGCACAGACGCCACCTTCTACATATGTATATCCTTCAAACTGTTCTTTCATCTGCCTAATTCCTTTCTGTAAATTAACTTATGGGGTTATTGTACTACTTTCAGACGGTGCGTCAAGTGATTTTATAATATTGCTGGTCACTCAGCATCCAGTTTGTCTCGGATATA
>USBM01000066.1 GCA_900552885.1 uncultured Clostridium sp.
TGCGTGCGAGTCGTAATGCGAATGTGCCTGCTGCAACATGACACCACCCTAAAGCCGGGTTCACAACCTAAAACATGTGCGTCCGTCTTCACTTACGCTGTGCAAGGGGGAAGGTTTACTGGGCAGAAGATTCTTTCGCCCACTCATCAAGTCCCTTCATAACGGCTTCGTGTGTCTTCTGGGAAATCTCAGGAAGTTCATCGCCCCATAACTTGGCAGCCTGAGAGAATCCCTTTTCGATCGCTTTGCGCATCTCTTCTACTTTGCTTGCATCGCCACCGGTTAATGCTTTGGCGAAGTCTAAAATACGTTCAGAAGTCTGTTTTACACCCCAGTAGCCATCTTCTGAGATATCTTCCTGAGCCTGCTTAGCAGTTGCTTCGTCTACTGTAATACTTCCATCTAATACACCTTGACGGAACTGGCTCCAGATACTTACCTGATCAGATGCTTTGCCCTGCTTGGTAATCAATTGCTCTACAATTCCCTGTAATTGGGAAAGTCTTGCATCTGCATCGGCCTTTAACTTGGCGATAGTCTCGCTGTCTACCTTGGTGTTCTTCTTGGCAGAAGTTGATTGCTTTGTGTTCTTTGTCGGTTCATATACGACACCTGTGTCGTCTGTTTTGGTTTCGTTAGTCTTTGCATCCGTGCCTGTACCGGAACCTTTGATCTTGGAAACTAATTCACTGGTATAAGTGCTGCTTCCTACGGTGTTAATTGCCATAATGATACCCTCCTTGGTTAATAATCGGATAAGATTGAAATTCGATACATACAGGCAGATATAATCCTGCGTATGATTACCCGTACGATTCGACAATCACCCTCATCTATAATATATATCGGAACCAATTTCTATTTATTTAATATAATTGAGATATTTTTACAAATAAATCCGGAAATAATGTTGTTTATCCGATAAAATATGGTATATAATATATAAATGGTATACAGTATACAATTTGAAGAAACGGAGGAGTGACCATGGCAGATATGTTACAGTTAAAAGCATATGCAAAGATCAATTTGGGATTGGATGTTGTCCGTAAGAGAGAGGATGGCTATCACGAAGTCCGTATGATTATGCAGAGTGTCAAATTATTTGATAAATTAACATTTCATTTATTGGAGGAAGATACTATCCGGTTAAAGACGAATCTGGGTTTCCTTCCGGTAGATGATAATAATCTTGTCTATAAAGCAGTGAGATTAATAAAGGAACAGTACGGTGTCACACAGGGGTTAGAGATTGACCTGTATAAATGTATTCCGGTTGCTGCCGGAATGGCAGGAGGCAGTACGGATTGTGCAGCAGCTTTGGTAGGGGCATCTAAGCTGTTCGGTCTGCATCTTAGTAAAGAAGAATTAATGCAATTGGGAGTCCGGCTTGGTGCAGACGTTCCATATTGTATTATGAGAGGAACTGCGTTATCCGAAGGGATCGGAGAGGTTCTGACTCCGTTACCGTCTATTCCGGACTGTAAGATATTGATTGCCAAACCACCGATTTCCGTATCTACCAAGTTTGTTTATGAACATTTAGATGCACAGGGGATTGATGACCATCCGGATATTGATGGGATGATCGGGGCAATCCGTCAGAAGGATTTACGGGGGATTACGGAGCGGTTAGCAAATGTTTTAGAGTCGGTAACGATACCGGCTTATCCGGTAATTGCTGAGATCAAGCAAGAGATGATAAGGATGGGAGCACTCAATGCGTTGATGAGTGGCTCGGGGCCAACGGTATTTGGAATTTTTGAAGACGGGAAGCAGGCAGAAACAGCGAGACGTCTGATCCAGGATAAAGGTCTAGCGGATCAGGTGTATGTAGTGGATGCATTTCATCAGGATATATAGGAGGGCGAGAACATGGAATTAAAGTATGATGCAAATAACGAATATCTTCCCCTTCGGGATGTTGTATTTCAGGCATTGCGACAGGCAATTATTACAGGAGAATTATCGCCGGGAGAACGGTTGATGGAGATTAAGATTGCCAATAAGTTAGGCGTAAGCCGGACACCGGTGAGGGAAGCAATCCGGATGTTGGAATTAGAGGGACTGGTTGTAATGATTCCAAGAAAAGGTGCGGAAGTAGCAAGGATTACGGAGAAAGATCTGCGAGATGCGTTGGAAGTACGGACTGCGATCGAAGAACTTTCCGTTGAGCTTGCCTGTGACAGAATCACAGAGGAAGGAAAAGAGAAACTCAAAAAGGCATGCATGGATTTCAAAGAGGCAATTGACACGAAACACGTACAGAATATTGTGGATGGGGATGTGAAGTTTCATGATGTGATTTTTGAGGCATCCGGAAATCAGCGTCTGATCGGAATTGCACATAATCTGCGGGAACAGGTATATCGGTACCGGGTAGAATATGTGAAGGACTTTTCTTATCATGATGTTTTGGTAAAGGAACACTATGATATTACCAATGCAATCCTGATGAATGATGTGAAGACAGCAAAAGAGATCATGCGGCATCATTTATATAATCAGGAGCTGATCGTGATCAAGAATATGCAGGATAGCCTGTAGAGAAGGTACGGGGGATCTTTTGAAACTTCAAGGCTAAATTTCTAAAGCCCGGCTACGAAGCAGTTGTGAGATGAAGCAAAAGGTAATGCAAATTTTAAATGAATAAGGCATTGAAACCTCACGCATACTACACATGTAAGCGGTATTGTAAAGATGCAAAACTTTAGAATAAGTGACGCATCAAATTGTGATATCTGATTGGATGTGATGATATGCGTGAGGTTTTTTTATGAAGATAGAATATAACGAACACAATGAGATTGAAATGCCGATATCGGTTGATCTTGACCGGAATATTGAGGTGCTGGAGGCGTTGTTTGCGGATTGGGGAGATATTGTGAAGAAACGCTTTCGGTTAGAACGGGAATCTCAAATGGTGGATATGTACATTTTGTATATTGATGGATTGGCAGATAATGCGATGGTAGAGCGTACGATCACCCGTCCGTTTTTATATGAGTGGAGACGGTCAGGGGCGGTTGCGTTTGAACAATTATTTCATGATCAGGCAGAGGCGGTGGATCTTGTTGAGGAGACGCAGATGATGGAGATGGTATCGGCAGTACTCAAGGGGGATACCGCTATTTTTGTTGACGGTTCCGAGCGGGCGATGGTGCTATCAACAAAAAAATTTCCGACCAGATCGGTTTCCGAGCCGGATAAGGAGGCAGGGTTAAAGGGGCCGAAAGACAGTTTTAACGAGAATTTCCGGATAGATACAGCACTGCTTCGAAGAAGGATCAAGGATCCCAAAATGAAGTTGAAACAGGGAACAATCGGACAGCGTTCCCGCACCATATATGGACTTATGTATATGGAAGACCTGGTATATCCGTCTTTGTTAGAGAAGATTCAGAAGAAGTTGGAAAGTTTTGAGATAGATGGAATCTATGATAGTGGTATGCTGGTGCATCTGTTAGAGGAAAAATGGTATTCGCCATTTCCGCAGGTGCAGACGACACAACGTCCGGATAAAGCAGCATCCGCAATTTTGGAAGGAAGGGTGGTGCTGGTGGTAGATAATTCGCCGGAAGTGATCATTTTGCCGACGACATGGAATACTTTCTTCCAGGCAGCAGATGATTATTACAACCGGTTTGCGGTCGGTACATTTGCAAGATGTTTGCGGTATCTGGCTGCTTATATTACGGTATTACTTCCGGGGTTATATGTTGCGATCACCTGTTATTATCCGCAGGTGTTGCCGGCAAATTTTCTGTTGGCAATTGCAGGGGCACGAAGTGATGTAACATTTCCGATCGTAGTGGAAGTATTATTGATGGAATTATTATTTGAACTGTTGAGGGAAGCAGGAATCCGGCTGCCGGGACAGATGGGCAATACGATCGGGGTGGTAGGGGGATTGATCGTAGGGCAGGCCGCAGTAGATGCAGCGTTAGTCAGCACTATTGTAGTGATCGTGGTGGCATTGACGGCGATTGCGTCTTTTGCCATTCCAAATGAAGAGTTTTCCTCTACATTCCGGCTTTTGAAATTTGCCATGATCCTGCTTGGCTCGTTATGGGGACTCTATGGCATTATGTTGGGAGTTCTGGTGATCCGGATCCATCTGGCTTCTCTTGAAAGCTTTGGCATTCCGTATATGATGCCGCTTGTCGCAGGTAGTATCGATGATGAACGGGAATTTCAGGATTTTGTGCTGCGTAAGCCCATTTTTACCATGCAATACCGGCCATTATATGCAAGAAGGCATAATAGGCTCCGCTTTCGGCAAAAATGATAGAAAACGTGAGAAGGGAGAATGTTATGTTCAGTGAAAATGGTTGGATATCCGAAAAACAAGTACGACGTACATTGGTGCTTCCGGTGTTTGTAAGCGGTATCTTTGTGCTGCCATATATGGCGGCAAGATTATTCGGTAATAGTATGGTATGGGGATTGGGGATATTTTTAATCCTGGCGATCGTATATAGCAGTGTGCTTTATGGAGTGGGAAGATATACTGTGCCACCCGGAAGGGAAGATTCTGTAGAGAATACTAAACAGGGAAATAAGTGTATTGCAGGAATGCATGTGCTGCGTTTCAGTATCCGGCTGACGTTTTATATTCTGCTGGCAGTTACCATATTAGGGGAGGCACAGGTTCCGTTTATGAAAGAAGGCGGTGCGGGGAGTATATCGAATATGTTGGTTGTTCTTCCTCTTTTATTGGTAGCGTTTTATGGGGCTTTCCACAGCATGGAGAAAGTTGTACGGATTCATGAGATGGTGTTCTGGGCGACATTTGTTCCGTTTATTGTAATGCTTGCATTTGGCTTCCGGGAGATAAGCTGGAATGTATGGATACCTAAAGGAGATATGTTCACCTGCAAAATGATACTGTATGCATATTTACTGTTGACCTGCGTATTGCCGGCAGAAAATTATCTGCAGTTAAAAAAGGCGTATAACAAGAGACATACTGCGGTGCTGTTTTATGGAGGGATGGTTGTGACGTTGCTGCTTGTTACATTTCTTGCGATGGTGATTGCCGGTATTTATGGAATTCGCGGGACGGCAGAAGAAGAGATGGTGACGATCTCTATTATGCGCTATATCCGAATGCCGTTTGGCATATTGGAACGGTTTGATCTGTTGATGATCTGGTTCTTTATGACCGGATGTTTTGTGCTGATCTGTAATACGCTGTTCTTTGTGGGACAATCGTATCGGACGGCGTTTGGTGAAAAGGGTATCTGTCCGGTTATGTTAGCGGCATTGGCGTTTGCACTGCTGGCGTCATACGGATTTCCCAAATATGATATCAGTATTGTCTGGTTTATGTGGTATGGGGCCTGCATTGATCTACCGCTTTCCATTGTCCTTCCGATTCTGGATCATCTGCTGATACAAAGAAAGAGGGATTGCACCCGGAAGGGAACAAAGAAAAAACGGATGCCGGACCGTAAGGCATGCAAGAAGAATAACAGCCGGAAACACAGGATCGGAGAGTGCAGGCAGCGCAGGAAAAAGGAACGGAAGGGTCTTACTGTCATAGAGAAGATCTGTATGTGGATCTTTACCGGTTGTTTGAGCTGTATTATCCTTACGGGGTGTGGGAAGGAAATGAGAAATGTAGAACAACGGGATTATGCAACAATGATCATGATCAGTAAAGGGGAAAATCTGCCATATCATATATACCTTGGAGTTGCTAAGGAGCATCGTGTCGGAGAGCAGAGCCAGGTGGAGAATGTCTATGATTTTGAGGTGGAGAATCTAACTACACTACAGGATATATATGAACAGTGCAGAGGAAAGGATCTGTCAATTGCTCATGTAAAAGCCGTATTATGGGATGCACAGGCATTTGAAACCATAGGAGATATGACGGCATTTTTATATGAAATGGATGATAATGAAGAGATTGCAAAGACGTGCCCGGTCTTGTTATTGGAAGAGATGGAAGATTGGCTGGCGTATGTGGAAAATGCAAAGAAGCCGGTGGGGATGTATGTGAGTGATCTGGTGCAGGCATTTGATTCGGGGAACAAACGGGTGCCATGGATAAAGGATTATCTCAAATATATAAGAGAGGGTGATGCATTGTACCCCTGCCGGTTGATAAAGGCTGCGCAGGGGTACCGGATTCAATTAGCAAAGACAAGGTACCAAAGACCCAAATGTTGAATAAATTAGATAAGACAGGAAATACTCTTTGATAAATAACAAATATAAGGAAGGATTTATCTATGAAAGTGTTTCGGGATATTGTTGCAGCTATGTTGATCGGAATTATGGGGGGATTGTTGGTCACGACGTGGTCTTACTATAATAAGCATAAGGAAGGTGGTGTCGCACAAACATTACTTGCTGTTGCCAATAGCTTCAATGAAGTGTCAAAAGCATATGGAGGAGAGGATAATTTAACTGCGGTTAATTATGACACGATCAATGAAACTGTCCAGTCTGCATTTGAGAAGATTGAAAATGGAGAGGTGGATTCTGTCGAAGAAGCAGTGCTTGGAAGTCTGTTTCAAAAATCGGAAACGCATAGTGATGTATTGATGATGGACGGAACAGATGGAGGTATTGATGAGGGAGCACCGTATTCCGGTATTTTGCGGTTTCACGTCAGAGCTAACAGTGATACAGAGGAAGATCAGGCACTCAAAATGGCGGTGAAAGAGGATGTGGTAACCATGTTAAAACCGTTGTTGAAGGATTGTGCAGATGTGGGCGAAAGCAAGCAGGTGATTGTTGCCAATCTGCAGAATATCTATACGACAGCGGTCAATACGATCACGGAACAGGGCTATGATTATCCGGTTAAGGTGTATGTTACGGAAGAGAAATTTCCGGCAAAGACATATGGAGATCTGACATTTCCGGAAGGAAAATATCAGGCACTCCGGGTAGATATTGGTAAGGCAGAAGGTCAGAACTGGTGGTGCGTGATGTTTCCGCCCCTTTGTTTTGTGGATGAGTCGACTGCCGTTGTAGATGAGAATGGGAAAGAAATGTTAAAAGAAAATCTGACGAAGGAAGAATATGAAACGTTGTTTGCAAATGGAAATATAGAGGGAAAGTCAAGGATCTGGGAATGGATTAAAAATAAGACGAGATAAGGTTTAACTAAGAATCGGAGTTTCCCCAAATTTAACTTGTAATGCATAGAGAGTTTGTTGTAAAATAATTACGGTTCAATAGTAGGAAAGAGAAGCACCCTAAGAAAGGATAATGTGTGCGGTAAGCACGACAGGGAGATAAGTATGAATATGCGTAAAACAAAGATTATATGTACATTAGGACCGGCGACAGAGGATGATCAGGTCTTAAGAGAATTGATGATACAGGGGATGAATGTGGCAAGATTTAATTTCTCGCACGGGGATCATGCACAACACAAGAAGAATTTGGAGCGTGTGCAGAGAATCAGGGAGGAATTAGGGCTTCCGATTGCTGCATTGTTAGATACAAAGGGACCGGAGATTCGTGTTAAGAATTTTAAGGATGGAAAAGTTGAGTTAAAGAATGGTCAGGAATTTACTTTGACGACCAGAGAAGTGGAAGGTGACGATAAGATTGTTTCCATCACGTACAAGGATCTGGTAGATGATGTCAAAGTCGGAACCAGAATTCTGATTGATGATGGCTTGATTTCTATGCGTGTGGAGACGATCACAGAGACAGATATTATCTGTGTAGTAGAGAATGGGGGACCGGTATCGAACCACAAGGGGGTTAATGTACCGAATGTTGCCCTTTCTATGCCGTATGTGAGTGAGAAGGACCGGGATGATATCATTTTCGGTATCGAACAGGGCTTTGATTTCATTGCGGCTTCCTTTGTAAGAAGTGCAGATGATATCTTAGAGATCCGGGATATCTTAAGCCAGCATAACTGTAATTCGATTAATATCATTGCGAAGATCGAGAATATGCAGGGTGTTGATAATATTGACGAGATCATCCGGGTATCCGATGGTGTTATGATCGCCCGTGGTGATATGGGAGTTGAGATTCCGTTTGAGGAAGTGCCATCTATCCAGAAGATGATCATTAAAAAAGTATATAATGCAGAAAAGATTGTCATTACAGCTACGCAGATGTTGGATTCCATGATGAAGAATCCAAGACCGACAAGAGCAGAGGCAACGGATGTTGCCAATGCAATTTATGATGGAACTTCTGCTATTATGTTGTCCGGTGAGACGGCAGCGGGATTGTATCCGGTGGAAGCACTTAAGACGATGGTACGTATTGCGGAGCGCACAGAAGCAGATATTGATCTGGTAAAGAGATTTAACAATAGAGAGAGCCTTGTGAATCCGGATATTACGAATGCAATCGCACATGCAACCTGTACGACAGCAATGGATCTGAATGCATCTGCAATTGTTACGGTTACGAAGTCCGGTAAGACTGCACGTATGATTTCAAAGTATCGTCCGTCATGTCCGATCATTGGATGCAGTCCATATGAGAATGTATGGAGACAGTTGAATCTTTCCTGGGGTGTGATTCCTTTAATGGTGGAAGAGAAGACGAATACAGATGATCTGTTTGAACATGCGATTCAGCAGGCAGAGAAGAAACACTATGTAAAACAAGGAGAGATCACGGTTATTACGGCGGGTGTTCCACTTGGAGTATCCGGTACAACGAACCTTATTAAGGTACATGTAGTAGGGCATATATTAGTTAAGGGACGTGGCGTGAATAATCGTAAGACAACGGCAAGTCTTTGTGTTGGCAAGGATGAGATGGAGATCATTGATAATTTCAAAGAAGGTGATATCATCGTATTGCCGGAGACAAGCAATGACATTATGGATGAGCTTCGTCAGGCATCCGGTATTATCGTAGAGGATGAAGGACATAATTCTCACGCAGGTATTGTAGGACTTAGTCTGGATATTCCGGTTATTTTAGGTGCTAAGAATGCAACAGATATTCTGAAATCCGGTGCGGTTGTTACCGTAGATGCAGAGAAGGGAATCGTATCTTCTGACATTTCGGACGTACAATAATTTTATTAACTTGTGTTATTGTACAATTCGTCTTATAATTGAGTAAATGTATTTACACCAGAAGGAGAAAATGAATGTCAGAGATTACGAAACAAACAATAGCATGTCCAAAATGTGGCAAGATGATTCAGATCGATGTATGGGATAGTATTGATATTCCTTATGATATAGAGCAGAAAGAGAAAGTACTTAAGAATACGTTTTTCAAAGCAACCTGTGAAGACTGTAAGATTGCTTATAAGTGCTTATATAATGATATGGAGCAGAAGTTCCTGATCTGGTTGGCACCAAGATTAGAAGAGGAAGAGAAAGCAGAAGTTGCAGAGTATAATGAGAAATTGAAGACGGATAACCGCCTGCGTTTAGCACAGGGCGGATATACGTACCGGATCGTACGCAACGACAATGAACTGCGTGAGAAGGTGCTGATCTTTGATGAAGGATTGGATGACCGTTATATTGAGACAATGAAACTTGTCTATGTGCCGGCGTTTAAGAAGAACATTGCCAAAGACAGCAAGATCTTGGGATTGTATTTTGATAAGAAGTCATCCGGAGAGGGATATCAGTGGGTATTGATCTTCGATAACAAGAAGCCTGTCATTGCGGATATCAACATGGATATCTACGAAGACATGAAAGACAAATTACATGATCTGGTAGAAGAAAAGACCGGAGAAGGTTTTATTCAGATCAGTGCACCATGGGCGATGGATGTTATGACCACGCGCATGGATGGCATGGAAACGCCGGAACAGTAGAATGAAGATGGAAGTGTTGTCAGTGCGACAGCACTTCTTTTTTTTGAAATGAAGGGAAGTTAATTGATATCATGTATTGAGTGTTGTTTATAAAATTTATGTCATATCTACTTTGAAGTCCCATTTATGGGACTTTAGTTTTGATATG
>USBM01000067.1 GCA_900552885.1 uncultured Clostridium sp.
TAGCTTATATCTTGAGAAAGGCTCAAAATGCAAGAAAAAATGTCGAAAATTGCATTTTACCCCTATACAAACCACAGTATATAGTATATAATAAGGCTATGGGAAATCTATTAGATATAAGGAGAGATTATATGAACGTCAATCTGGAATACTATAAGATTTTCTATCATGTAGCCACCGAGCTTAGCATTACTGGTGCTGCAAAGAAGCTCTGTATATCACAACCTGCCGTCTCCCAAGCTGTGAAGCAGCTCGAGCAGGGATTAGGGATTGAGCTTTTTACCAGGCGTGCGAAAGGTGTCAGTTTAACCCGAGCTGGAACTTTGTTGTATTCTTATGTCGGGAATGGCTATGAGACGATTCTTGCAGGCGAGACACAGCTTGCCAAGATGATGAATCTGGAATATGGAGAGGTGCGTATCGGAGCCAGTGATATGTCCTTGCAGTTCTATCTGCTTCCTTATCTAGAGCAGTTTCATCAGCTATATCCAGAGATTAAGGTTACTGTAACCAATGCCCCAACGCCGCAGACCATTGACCACCTGCATCAGGGACGTATCGATTTCGGGGTCGTGACCAAGCCTGTAGAAGTCGATTCTAAGTTTGATATTACTTGTGTCCGCAAGATTCAGGATGTGTTTGTGGCAGGGGATAAGTTCCGTTATCTGAAAGGTAAGAAGTTAGATTACAAGGAGTTATCTACATTGCCTCTCATATGTTTGGAAGGCGATACGAGTACAAGGAAATATGTAGATAGCTATTTGGAGGAGAAGAAGGTATCTGTTACCCCGGAATTTGAACTTGCAACAAGTGATATGATCGTGCAGTTTGCAATGCGTAATCTGGGAATTGGGTGTGTTGTGGAAGATTTTGCTAAGAAGCAGATCGACAGTGGAGAATTATTCCGGTTAGAATTTAAGAATCAGATCCCGGAACGGGATATGTGTCTGCTGACCGATCAACGCTCTACAATGTCTGTAGCAGCAGCTAAGTTGTTGGAATTACTTAGGGAAACGAGTACCAATTAGAGAACCGATAGCACAATAGGAAGCTATTAACGTCTTGCAGCGTGGCATGATCAGAGAATCTTAGAAGGACACAATGTAAGCGGATAGTGAATAGGAGGATAAGATGGAGTTGAATAACACATTTAAGTTAGTGAATGAAAAGGGTCAGGAGATTGTATATGTTGGATTAAGCGTGGTAGAGAATCCGGAGAATGGACAGCGTTACCTGATCTACACAGAGGCTGATAATGCCAGGGAAGAGACTGGTAAGCAGGTTGATCTGTATGCTTGTGTATACGGTAAGGAGAACGGAAGAATCGTATTAGATCCAATTACAACGGAGAAAGAGAAGACCTTGATCAAGACATTTATTGAGAAGAATATTAAGGTTGCATAGTTAATCTAATTGGAAAACCTTTCTTTAATATTAGAGCAGCTATCCTTTGCGTAGAATGGGAATGTGAAGGTGGCTGTTCTTTTTTGTATATGATAAGACGGAGAGCGATTCGTGTTTTCCTGATATATAGAAAACTTATGGAGCGATCTTTTAGGTATAAGCTGTACTTATGAGACATAAGTGCAGCTTATGGATAACATTAGAAATATTGATTTTACTTATGCCTTGAATTGCAGTATACTAAACGAGTGTGATGAAGGGCAATTCTGTCTTCATTTACAATATATATGGTCAAAGAAAGGGTTATGCACATGGTTAAAGCAGTAGTAGGAGCGAATTGGGGAGACGAAGGTAAGGGTAAGATTACCGATATGTTAAGTAAGGAAGCGGATATTATTGTACGTTTTCAGGGTGGTGCCAATGCAGGTCACACGATTGTGAACAATTACGGTAAGTTTGCACTTCATACATTACCATCCGGTGTATTCTATGATCACACCACAAGTATTATCGGTAATGGTGTTGCATTGGATATTCCAAAGTTATTTAAAGAGATTCAGGAAGTGACTTCGAAGGGAGTTCCGGCACCAAAGATCTTAGTATCGGACAGAGCACAGATGGTTATGCCATATCATGTGTTGTTTGATACATATGAAGAGGCAAGACTTGCAGGTAAGTCATTTGGTTCTACTAAGTCCGGTATTGCTCCGTTCTATTCAGATAAATATGCCAAGATCGGATTCCAGGTATCCGAGTTATTTATGGATGAGGCTGCACTGAAGGATAAGATTGAGCGAGTGATCGCACAGAAGAATATCCTGTTAGAGCATTTATATCATCAGCCATTACTTACAGTAGATGAAGTATATAACACATTGATGGAATATAAGAGCATGGTAGAGCCATATGTATGTGATGTATCTGCATATTTGTGGCAGGCAATCAAGGATGGCAAGAATATTTTATTAGAGGGTCAGTTGGGTTCTCTGAAAGATCCGGATCATGGTATTTATCCTATGGTTACATCTTCTTCTACCTTAGCAGCATATGGTGCAATTGGAGCTGGTATTCCACCATATGAGATTCAGAAGATTGTTACGGTTGTAAAGGCATATTCTTCTGCTGTTGGTGCCGGTGCATTTGTCAGTGAGATTTTCGGTGACGAGGCAGACGAATTAAGACGCCGTGGTGGTGATGGCGGTGAGTTTGGTGCAACAACAGGACGTCCTAGAAGAATGGGTTGGCTCGACTGTGTTGCTTCTAAGTATGGCTGCCGTATTCAAGGTACAACCGATGTAGCATTTACGGTATTGGATGTATTAGGATATTTAGATGAGATTCCGGTATGCGTTGGATATGATATTGATGGAGAAGTTACAACAGATTTCCCAACCACTGCAAAGCTTGAGAAAGCGAAGCCGGTACTTAAGACATTACCGGGATGGAAGACAGATATTCGTGGAATTAAGAAGTATGAAGATCTTCCGGAGAATTGTAGAAAGTATATCGAGTTCGTTGAGGAGCAGATTGGATTCCCTATTACGATGGTATCCAATGGTCCGGGAAGAGAAGATATTATCTATCGTTAAGAATAATATATAAAGGTTATCCTATAGAGAAAGCCTGCTGGAGAGTGGAAGCTCCGGCAGGCTTTTTCTTGTATTTCTGATATATAACTTACAATTATTGTCTCTGCATGTCAAATATTAGCAAATATAAACGGATAATTGTGATCCCTAAATTATCGCCGCTTTATATTGCTACTCGCTTTTCTTCCGGATTTGAGCTATAATGTGCACATGAGAAAATGAATGATAAAGAAATAACGGGAAGGATATTTTATGGAACATACAGTAAGAAAGAATAAGAATAACCGGATTGGGATGCGTGTGATTGCAGGAATCTTCATTATGATTGCTGTGATCCGCATTGTTGTGGTGATAACGAGTAAGGAACCGACAAATCGTGTTGTAACAGCAGTTCTTTGTGCGGGCTGCCTTGCATATGGAATCTATCTGCTGCAGCAGACATTACGCCCTCAGGCATATGATATTACATATGTGTTTGGAGATAAGACCATGACGCTTAAGATGCATCGGAAGGAGATGACAATCTCTTATGGTGAGATTCGGGATCTTGGATATGTGGTTCCGAATGAGAACATGGATTACAGTCTGATTCAGATCTATATTGGAAAGGAACAGTTTGTGATACCATTTACTTCGAACCGGGAGATCGGCGAGGCATTATATGGTATGTTGAAGATGAAGAAGGAAGAGGCAGAACAAGAAGAGCAGTAATGCAATAGATCGGAACCTGGGAAGCATATGTAACAGGAAGGAAAGCTTTTGGCGATTGGGATACCGGGAAAGAATGAAATGCATACGATTGGAATGGAGGAAGAAGTAATGGCAACCAAAGATAAGATATTGGAAATGTTACAACAACAGGATTCATTTGTGTCAGGACAGGTATTGTGTGATCAGTTTGGCATCTCCAGAACTGCAGTGTGGAAGAACATGAATGCATTGAAAGAGGATGGATATGTGATTGAATCTGTGAATAACAAAGGATATCATTTGGTGGAAGAGCCGGATGTGATCGATCCAAAACGTATCGGAGAGTATCTTCATACGCAGTGGCTGGCACACAATATTGTCTATGATAAGAAGATGGATTCTACGAATACACAGGCAAAGATATTAGGAGAGTCCGGCGGGGAGAATGGAACGGTTGTGATTGCGGAACAGCAGACAGCAGGCAAAGGACGCAGAGGCAAGACATGGGTATCCCCGATGGGAAACTGCTATTTCACGGTGTTGTTAAGACCGGATGTACATGCAGACCGTGCATCCATGATCACGTTGGTATCGGCATTGGCATTAGCACAGGCAGTTGAAAATGTGATGGAACTGCGGACGATGATTAAGTGGCCGAATGATGTGATCGCAAATGGTAAGAAGTTATGCGGAATCCTGACAGAGAGCAGCAGTGACTTGGAATATATTAATTATGTGGTGGTTGGAATCGGAGTGAATTGCAACCAGACAGAGTTTCCGGAAGAGATTCGTGAGATAGCGTCATCTATCTGTCTGGAAACAGGAAAAAAGGTGGATCGAACCCGTTTGCTGGCAGAGTTTTTTAATTGTTTTGAGGTATATTATGAGAAGTTCTTAGAGACAGAGGATCTGCAAGGGTTAGTTGAGGATTATAATGCAAGGCTGATCAACCGTGGGAAAGATGTTAAGATAGTAGAAAAAGAGCAGGAGACGGTATTGCGGGCAATTGGTGTAGATCAGCGCGGAGGTCTGATCGTAGAAGATAAGGCAGGTGTACAGCGATCCATTATATCTGGTGAAGTATCGGTTCGTGGCTTGTATGGGTATGTATAGAAATGACAGATTGATAAGGGTTATGAGCCTTGCCATAACGGGTGTTTTAATGTGAGATATAGACACATAACTTAAGTATCGTGCATATTGAATAAAAAATAATATCAGATGGCTTGAAAATACAGCGTAAATTGTGAAATTTGTTATATATACATAATGCACATATTATGATATGTCTCTGTGTTATAACACGGCATACTTAATAAAATTAAGTATTGAATGCGAAATAGTCTATAATATATAAATGACAACTTAATTAAATTAAATAAAAAGGTGTTTTTGCGTTATATAATTTATTATAAAAGAGGGTCACTTGCATAAATTAAGTTATTTCTATATAATACTTTATAGACAAAGGCGTCTGAGTGAAAAGAACATACGTCTGTCGTATGTTCTTTTTTTACTTAATATAATTAAGTCGCCAGTTATAAGGAGGATATAAGAATGTCATACGTTGATGAGGTACTTGAAGTAGTACAGAAGAAAAATGCAGACCAGCCTGAGTTCTTGAAGGCAGTAACAGAGGTACTTGAGTCATTAAGACCTGTAATTGATGCAAACGAGGATCTTTACAGAAAGAACGCAATCTTAGAGAGAATCACAGAGCCGGATCGTCAGATCATGTTCCGTGTTCCATGGGTAGATGACAATGGTCAGGTACAGGTTAATAGAGGTTTCCGTGTACAGTTCAACAATGCAATTGGACCTTACAAGGGAGGTTTGAGACTTCACCCATCTGTTAACTTAGGTATCATCAAATTCTTAGGTTTTGAGCAGATCTTCAAGAACTCTCTTACAACACTTCCAATCGGTGGTGGTAAAGGTGGTTCTGATTTCGATCCTAAGGGTAAATCAGACAGAGAGATTATGGCATTCTGCCAGAGCTTTATGACAGAGCTTTCAAAATATATTGGTGCTGATATCGATGTTCCTGCAGGTGATATCGGAACAGGTGCCAGAGAGATTGGATTCATGTTCGGTCAGTACAAGAGAATTCAGGGAATGTTCGAAGGAGTATTAACCGGTAAAGGTCTTACATGGGGCGGTTCTCTTGCTCGTACACAGGCTACAGGATATGGTTTGTTATACTTAACCAATGCATTATGGAAAGATCACGGCATGAACTTGGAAGGCAAGATCGCTACTGTATCAGGTGCTGGTAACGTTGCAATCTACGCAATCGAGAAGGCTCAGGAATTAGGTGCTAAGTGTGTAACATGTTCTGATTCAACAGGTTGGATCTATGATCCGGAAGGAATTGATGTTGCATTACTTAAGGATGTTAAGGAAGTAAAACGTGCTCGTTTGGATGCTTACGCAGCTGCTCGTCCATCTGCTGAGTATCATGTTAAGAAAGATGCAAATGATCACGGTGTATGGTCAATCAAGTGTGACCTTGCTCTTCCATGTGCAACTCAGAATGAGTTAAACATTGATGATGCTAAGATGTTGGTTGCTAACGGATGTAAGTCAGTAACAGAGGGTGCTAACATGCCTACAACATTAGATGCTACAAAGTACTTACAGGAGAATGGCGTATTATTCGTAGGTGGTAAGGCTGCTAACGCTGGTGGTGTTGCTACATCTGCATTAGAGATGAGCCAGAACTCTGAGAGATTATCATGGACATTCGAAGAGGTTGATGGTAAGCTTAAGGGAATCATGGAGACAATCTACGCTAACATCAGTGATGCTGCTAAGAGATATGATATGACAGTTGGCGGCAACACAGATTATGTAGCAGGTGCTAATATTGCCGGATTCGAGAAGGTAGTAGATGCTATGCTTGCTCAGGGTGTATGCTAATTAAGAATTTCTAAGATAAAGATTATATGGAGAAGTCCTGGAAATACTGAATTTCCGGGGCTTTTCTTTATGTATTGAAATGACAAAAGAATTGTCAGAATATTCATAAATAGAAGATAATTTACGTTATTTTGAGGTCGTTATATACACGTGGTACACAAGTAATATACAGGTGGTATACACTTATTTTTACTGATTTTGGATGTTTTTGAAGCATTTCCATCCGGTGCTTATCAAGATGATTCAGGCTGAATATGAGTGTAATGTTGATACCAGAACAACATTATAAGTGTATTCAGTTTTTGCTCCTAAAGCTTGTTCACTTCTGTAAGAAGTTCTTCTAAAGTCTTATGGGTGTAAGTTCCCTTAGTGGTGTCGTTCTTCATACTGTGTCCCATAATCAATTTGATACATACGTCATTTGCTCCGGCACTGTCCATGAGTGAAGCAACGCTTGGAAAAATCAGTGGCAATTTGAATCAGATTGCGAAGAGAATTAACAGCACCGGGAATGTTTATGAAGAGGATATGGCAGAAGTGAAAGCAATTATGGACGAGGTGTGGAAGACGCAGAAGGCGATGTTGAAAAAGCAGCCGTTGATACATAATGGGTAAGTAGAGTTTTTGGTGCAGGATTGTGTGGTAAGTGTTGCTCTAAGAGGAGAAAAAGGTAGAAATTATTTGTTTGAACATAATATAAACGCAGGTGTGGTAAATAGTTATATAATGAATTACAGAAAGTAGAATTAAGTGAGCTATTGTGGGTATTTGAGGATGAATGGCAAAAAAATATTAAAAAGCAAATTTATAGTGATCTTTTTTCGCTTTGTAATGGTTATATAAGATGTAAGACGTTTTATGATTGGAGAAAACGCTATGAAGGACAGCGAATTGATTCAAAAAGTACATAGCGGAAATAAAGAAGCAGTCGGTATTATTATTGAACGATATTATGCAGATATTTATCGCTTTTGTCTATATATGGTTCAAACAGAGGATGATGCCTACGATATTGCTCAGGAAACTTTTTTGAAATTTATGAAATATGGAACTTCCTATAAACATCATAATCTTAAAGGCTATCTCCTGACTATTGCAAGAAATATATGTTTTAATTATTTCCGGGATAAGAAAGTAAAAGTAACAGCCGTTGAATGGGAGGAGATTGATAAAATTCCAAACCATAAAGATATGCTGACCGAAGCGGAGAATGCCATTTATTTGAAAAATTTATTAAAGGAACTTTCGCAGGATACGAGGGAAGTTATTATTCTTCGTATTTATGAAGAAATGAAATTTAAAGATATTGCAAAGATTATGGGGTGTAGTGTTTCTACTACAAAGTCAAGATTTCGATTAGGTGTAAATCAGCTAAAAAAGTTAATGGAGAAAGATTATGAGAGATAGCGAAATAAAGACTCTTTTTGCAAAGGCAGATGAGCAAGTTCATGTTGATGAAATAAGAAAACAAAAAGCTTATCATGCAATGATTGGGGAAATGGAAAAGAAGAGAACGCCAATGATGTCTAAAAAAAATATTTTGTTTCATCAATTTTGGTATATGGATAAATTGTTTTTTGTTGTTTATGGTGTTCTTATCTGTCTAGGAATTATTTTTATTACAGCATTGCAATATACTGGATTGAATCAAAATGAGATGATTACTGTATGTATGGTTGGAGCAGGTATTCTAAGTATAACTTCTATTGGTGTGATTGATAAATTGTTCTTTGGAAAGATGGCAGAGTTAGGAGAAAGCTGCTATTTCAATACAAAACAGTGTGTTGCTGCATGGCTGGTATTGTCGGGGATGATAAATGTTATGATATTGTTTTTGATAGCTGGCTATTTGAACTATCATTGGAGAGTTGGATTATTACAGGTGGGGCTGTATATTTTAACTCCATATCTAGTATCAAGCATAACTGCATTAGGGATTTTATCAATGGAAACAAGAGGAAAGAATTCATCTTTATTTGGCATGAGTGCCATCTTTTTATCAATAAGTTATGGAGTAATTGGTTCGATTCCGAGAGCACTTTTTGTAACAACTCTTTGGATATGGGCAGTAGCTTTTCTTGTGTCTGGACTTTTATTTGTAATGCAGATAAAAAAATTGCTTAGTAAAATGGAAAAAGGAGAAGTATTATGCACGAATTAAAGTTGATGGATGTACAAAAAAAATACAAGGATAAAGAAGCAGTCAGAAAATTCAATTATACATTTACAAATGGTGTGTATGGACTGTTGGGAGAAAATGGTGCGGGAAAAACAACATTAATGAGATTGATTTGTGGTGTTTTGCAGCCAACGGGGGGAAGTATTTATTGCGATAATATTGAGATAGCCAGTATGGGAGCAGAGTATCGTAGGTTATTGGGCTATTTACCACAAGATTTTGGATATTATGGTGATTTTACTGCGGAACGCTTTCTGCGATATATGGCGGCATTGAAAGCACTACCGGAAGACTATGCCGATAGTCGTATTGACGAACTTTTAGATATGGTAGAGTTAAAAAATGTGAAAAAGAAAAAGCTGAAGACTTTTTCAGGAGGTATGATACGAAGAATAGGAATTGCACAGGCACTTCTGAATAATCCTGAAATTTTGATTTTAGATGAACCTACAGCAGGGCTTGATCCAAAGGAGAGAGTACGCTTTCGCAATGTGATTAGTTCACTTGGAAAAAATAGGATGGTTTTACTGTCTACACATATTGTATCTGATATAGATTATATTGCAGACCGTATTTTGATTATGAAGAATGGAGAACTGATTCAAGAAGGAACGGAGAAAGAGATTACTGATAAAGTAGAAGGATGTGTTTGGAAGTGTATTGTTTCTGAAAAAGAAGCAGTGCAGATAACCAGTAGCTTCATTGTAAGCAATATGAGAAGTAGTGGAGAAAATGTTGAACTAAGAATTGTTTCAGAAAGACAGCCGGTTGCAGGTGCAGAAAATGTGGAAAGTACACTGGAAGATGCATATCTTTATCATACACAAATAACAGGGGGAGAAAAAAATGCGACTTTATAAGATGGAGCTTTTTAAGCTTTTTCAGAATAAATTATTCAAAATAGGAATGCTTGCGAAACTGCTCTATCTGATGAGCCTAGGCAAACGACCAGCCGTAGCGATGCCGGCAAAGGGCGCAAGTG
>USBM01000068.1 GCA_900552885.1 uncultured Clostridium sp.
ATCCAGAAACGCTGTCAAACATATGTAAACGAACATCGATAGTATATCTGTGATCGAATAAAAGAATGCCCGATCCTACTCCATTCGGATCGGGCATTCCTTTATCTTTCTCATAATTCTCTTACTGATTATCCTGCAATATCTTTTCAATCATATCCGGGTCAAACTTTCCGCTACGAATCATGGCAATCTCGTACGCATATGGCGGATAAGACTTCTTGGCATTGTCGGGATCTTTTACATATGGTGTCTCTAAGATCTTCGGAATTGCCGCAAAATTATCATCATTTACTACCTGCATCAATGCCTCAAATCCAATATGTCCAAATCCAAAATTCTCATGTCGATCTTTCGCCGCTCCCGGTTCATTCTTACTATCGTTAATATGGAATACCGCAATCTGATCCTTTCCGATCACACGGTCAAACTGCTCCATCACCCCATCATAATCATGAATAATATCATATCCTGCATCACTTGTATGACAGGTGTCAAAACATACCCGGAGTTTGTCACTATATACAACGCCGTCATAGATCTTGGCAAGTTCTTCAAAACTTCTTCCGATCTCACTCCCTTTACCAGCCATTGTCTCTAACGCAATGTGTATGCTGGTATCTTTTGTGAGTACGGAATTCAGTCCCTTCACGATCTGAGCCGTTCCGGCATCTACGCCTTCCCCAACATGAGATCCCGGATGCAGAACCAATGTCTTAGAACCCATTGCTGCCGTCCGCTGCAATTCCACCTCTAAAAATTCAACTGCAATCTGATACGTCTCTGGTTTCACGCAGTTTGCCAGATTAATGATATACGGTGCATGCACAACAAATTCATCGATGCCCTGTTCTTTCATCAACGCCTGAGCTTCCTCAATCCGTAGTTCACTGATATCCTTACGCCTTGTATTCTGCGGTGCACCTGTATATAGCATAAATGTATTCGCACCATAAGAAAGTGCTTCCTTCACGGAACCGAGCATCATTTCTTTTCCCGACATTCCTACATGACAACCTAACTTCATATTTCTGTTTCCTTTCTTTATTTCTGGCTTGCCACCATCAGATAGATCAATGGCGAATTCCAGTAAATCGCAACCTCATTTGTGGAATAGCTCTGTGCATTATCCACATAACATTTTGCCGGAGCTGTATTTAAGAATACTGCCTTAGCATATGGGTCATCCATATTATTGTCCGGCCCGCCTACTAACATACCCGGCATACATTTTTCCAATACTTCAGACGGTCTGTGATGTGGATGCTCCGGTGATAAAGTACCACATCCGGTCACAAAACAATATCCCGTCGGATTCATACCCATCAGATAATTCAAATGCTGTTTTGCATAAGTCACATACTCTTCCTTCGGACTGATATCATTTGCCAGCAAGAGCAGCATACCGGTATTGGCAATTCCCATATTAGAACCCCATTCATACTTCCGGTCTTTGTTGATCATATATCCATTCTTCTGGCTTGTGGCAACCGCCTCATCTGCCGCAGCGATCAATGCATTCTGAATATCCCGTGTCAGATTACTGCTATCGGTCTTTAACTTGTCCGTTGTCAATGCTGCATATGCACCATATGTGCCAACACTCGCCCAGCCAAGTCCGGTCATATTCGCAGTATCGGATGTATACTCACCCATTGCACTCTTATATGTATCCTCACCTGTTGTCTTGTATAATTCTGCTGCAGCCCAGAACATTTCATCTGTGCTTCTTCCATCCGGGTATTCTCCCGTTACGATGTCTTCTGGATTCTTAAACCCTGCTGCATCTTTGTTCTTTTCCAGATAAGTCCATGCTTTCTTCGCTGCGTCTAAACAGGTCTTCGCATATGCTTTATCACTGCTGTCTCCATATTCAGTATAGATACGGCTTGCTAATGCCATCACTGCCGCAAAATCACCCGTTGCCGTATTAGAGATCGGGGAAAGAATCAACTCATCCGTCTCATCCTGTGGCATTACAGTCTCAGGGAATACTTTACAGGTTACTTTATGATAGACACCACCACTGCTATCCTGCATTTTAAGCAGCCAGTCTAACTCATATCTTGCCTCGTCAATCAGATCATTTACCCCATTGCCGCTTTCCGGAATGTCATAATTATCTGCATCTTTTGCATGGATCTTACCACCCTGCTTCTCAAAGGCAAGTAACAGATCCGCTACCGTCTTGGCACCGGATACCACATAACGTCCATAGTCACCGGCATCATGCCAGCCACCGCTTACATCCACCTTCTGGCTGGTTCCGTATACGGTCGCCTGTGTATTGTGACATACCGGATGCGCAAAATCTCCTGCCTTATCACTTGTAAGCTCCATACCACATCTTTGCAGATACAGCATTTTCACGATACTCTTAAAGGTGTCATCATAAATGTTGTCACCAATCGCAAACGGATAGGACTCCTCACCCTTTCCCGTTACAATCTTATAAGTTCCTTTTTCCTTCACATCCGTGAAGTCACCATTATTATTCCACTCATTTGCCGTCACATTAATCTTACGTTCGCTGATCTTACCATCATATACAGACTGGTTCGTATCTACATTTACTACCTGAAATGTCGTGTCATCCTCATCCAAATCCGAGAAGATGACCGTCTTCTTATCCCCTGTAGTATATCCTAACTGGTTGACTTTCACTTTCGGCACTTCTACTTCCTCTGTATCCGCTGCCATCTGACTGTCATCCTTTACCGTGAGAGACAAGTTATCCAGATAAATAGAATGTTCTCCTAAAGAACTTCCATCCATTCCCGCATCTTTCATAGACTGCAATAATCCTAAGTTAAAACAAAGTCTTGGAGCCGGATCAGTTGCCTCTTCCATCGTAAATTCTGACTCTACATGCTGTACATCCGGTCCTACACTGACAACCTCTGTCGCATATGCATGATAATCGCCGCCATTTACCTGTACACGCCATGCAATATCACGTTCTACCGTACTATGCACATCAAAGGAAAATGTATATACACCACCTTCCCGCATCTCGAATCCATCATAGTATACCTGCACACCATGTTCCACACTACCTGTCTTGGCAATATCGATCTGCAATTCTCCGTCATCATTGACATCCATTGTCATCTGACCACCGTTGGTATAGCTTGCAAAGTTTCCTACCCCATTTGAAAAATCTCCATTACGGATCATATTGCCATCTGTACTGACAATCTCCTGTGTTGTCTCTTCTTCCGTAGTAACATCCTCCTTTGCTTCCTCCGTGGTCTCTGCCTCTGTTGTAACCTCTGTGGCACTCTCTTCCTTCTTACTACCACACCCGGCAATGCTGCAGGTCATTGCTGCTACCAGCAACAACGCAACACCCCTTTTCCATCTTGTCATAGTTTCTTCCTCCTCTTATTATTCAAGCAGTTGCAAAAGTTCTAACTTCTTTTGCATAGCCTGTTACATACCTTCTTATCCAACCATACTGTATCGTCTTTCTTTGAAGCTTCTTACTGTTCCTGCATAATTGCCACAGTTGCAGAAGTCCCCAAGCGGTCTGCTCCTGCTTTGATCATTGCCTTGGCTGTTGCAAGATCCCGGATTCCACCGGATGCTTTCACCCGGACTCTCTTGTATGTCTTGCCTGTCTCTTTCTCCAAGGCATCCGTCTTCTCATCTACCGTCTTACGCATCAACGCTACATCTTCTACTGTCGCCCCGCCGGTACTGAATCCGGTAGAAGTCTTCACAAAATCTGCCCCTGCAACTACAGCTGCTTCGCAGGCACGAATCTTCTCTTCCTCCGTCAACAGGCATGTCTCAATGATAACTTTCAGAATAACCTCTTTTCCCATTGTATTATGCCGGCATACTTCCTTTACCTGTTCAATATCCTCCTGCACATACCGCCAGTCCTCATCCTTGACTGCTCCGACATTGATCACCATATCAATCTCCGTTGCACCACTTTCAATCGCTGCTAACGTCTCAAACTTCTTACCTCTTGTACTCATGGCTCCGAGAGGGAATCCCACTACCGTACAGACTGCAATGTCTGTTCCCTCTAAATAGTCTGCCACCTGTTTGGTGCGGCAGCTGTTCACGCATACCGATGCAAAGTTATATTCTTTCGCTTCCTTGCAGATAGCTTCCACTTCTTCTTCCGTTGCATCTGCTTTCAAGATCGTATGATCAAAATACTTACTGAATTCCATATCTATCCTCCTATAATCCCAGTGCCGTCTTGGCAAGCTGGTCTGCCATTTCATTATACTTGACTCCGGTGTGTGCCGCAACCTTCGAAAAAGAAATATCAATTTTTTTACGCTGTTTCGCCACAAATTCTTTATAGCGCTGTGTTCCTATCTTATTCGCTTTCCAGATGCCATTTGCCCATTTTTCAATTCCCTCATAATCATAATAGATTGTGATAGACGAATAACCATGCTCCACTGCCCACTGGATTGCATGCTCACTTCCTAAAATCTCCCCGGCCACATTACGCATAGAAACATAATCTTCCTCATTCCCGCTGCCATTCAATGTCACTGTATCTTCTGCAAGCACCAAAACGCACCCATACGCATATTGCCGCATACTATGCTCATAACTTCCATCCACATAGGCGACTAAATGCGTATCGGTGCTGATTGGTTCCTCACATGTATTGTCTTGTATCTTTCCTTCTTTATTGCAATCATTTGCAACTATTTGCGAACTATTATTCTTTGTAACAGAGGATGCGATTCCCCCTCCATACTTTACAACAAATTCTTCCGCTTCCTGTACGGTTGCAAACCCTTTATAGACTGCACCTGAGAATCCATCCACCTGTGTCTTGCAATCATTCCAGGTCAGATAGATTCCCGGTGTCTTTCCTTTTGCTACTGCATAATATTTCTTTGCCATATTGATTCTCCGATTCTATTCTTGCTATACACCTAAATGTAGAATACTTTGTTTTCCATATGGCGTCAAGTACACTTTTCCACATCAAAGCTCCCTGTAACCCAATTTAGGTTACAGGGAGCTTTTTCTACAGAATCTTCTACTTCACTTTTCCTTTATATCCTGCTTTCTTAAGCAGCTTCTTATATGCTTTCTTCTTACTCTTCGGCACCTTTACCACAGCTTTCTTGCTCACATTCTTAAATGCGTTCTTGCCAATTGAAGTTAGCGCCGTTCCCTGAATGGTAATCTTCTTCAGATTCTTTGCACCGCTAAATGCATTCTTACCGATCGCGGTTACGGTCTTCGGAATCACAACAGTCTTCAACTTCTTGCAGTTCTTGAATGCATTTGCCGCAATGGAAGTAACCGTAAATACTTCACCATTGAACTGGATAGTCTGTGGAATTGCCACCTTTGCTGCTTTCTTATCTGCACCGGTAATTGCCACTGTCTTTGTACCATCTACCGTAAGCACCTGATAGGTATTACCTGCTACCGTTAGGCTCGCACCTGCTACAACACCCGCTGGTTCCGGTTGCGCTATTGTGGCTGGTGCTGCCGACTGTGCCGGATTATCCCGAACCGGAGTTCCCGGAGTCACAACCGGTGGATTCTCTGCCGTCTTCGTGATTGTCCACTGTACACTTGCAAACTTCGAGAAATCAGCCGTTGCATACTTCTCAGTATCGTAATCAAAGGTTGCAGTTGCCGTATAAGTTCCCGGCTCTGTCGCACTGGACTGTCCGGCATACGTTACCTTCACATCCTCTGGCACGCCTTCTAACTCTACTTTCTTAGCCTGACCATCATAAGTAAATGCAGTTGTCTTCCATTGCACCTTACTGATATCTAACGCTGCCTTCTCATATGCAATCGCATATAACGAGAAGCGGTCTGTCTGGAATGTGATATAGAATTTGCCATTCTCCTCTACTAACTGCAACGGCAGTCTGTCTACATCCGTCTTAGAACCTGCCCACTCATGATATCTCACAATAAAGCAGTTCTTCTTCTGATTGAGACTCATCTTGATCCGGTCTGCTAATTTCTTGGAGACTGGAATCCGGACAGTGGTTGGTGTCTTTAACGAAGTAACTTTAGTCTCTTCCTCCTCCCCATCTATCTTAGCCGAAAGATTAATATCTAATAATTCCATACCAAATTCTTTGTTATCCACGTTCTTCTCAACAAAGTCATTAATCTCTTTTTTCTTTGGCTCCTCGATGGTCTTTTCATCCACCGCATCTGCCTTTACACTAAGATTCAAGGTACTGCCATTCTGAATCTTATCCTGCTGTTCCTCTGACAGATCTTCAATCTGATCAGCTGTTACCTTATCCATAACAACCTTCTCACCGTCAACATCATAGGTACTATCCATATCTGGTGTTACCTGCTCGCCATCTTTAATTGTCACACCAACCTTATAGGTAATGCCCTCTAAGCTGACAATCTCAAGCGTTCTGGACTCAGAGTCCTGCTTAAATGTTCCATCATCCACAGGTATCATTTTCTCTACTGGTTCTAATGTAATCGGATCTGTATCGGTTACTTTGGTCATGAATATTACCTGATTGTCAGACTCCTCCGGAAAACTCAGATGTACTCCCGACTGCCCGCCAGAAAATGTCATATCACAATATACATTGGTATGAATATCCGGGAATTGGAATGGGTCCATACATGCTGTCTCTATATAAGATCCATACAAATAATCTCCATCATTTAACATCTCACGCAAGGAGACATTCTCTTTCTCACTTCCATCTGCTAAAGTGATAACACCCTTACTTACAATTTCATCCAGTTCTTCCGGTGCCTTTGTGATAGCATCTCCTAATATGTAATAGAACGTATCTTCTTCCTCATCATAGCAGCTTTCCACCTGATATAGACGATCCTGATAACGGCTGATATAAGCAACCTCTTCCTTCTCGATCAATTCATTACATTTCTCGCCGTTCTCGCCAAATATTTCCGGATATTGCTTCCATGCATCCTTATGTACCGCATACAACTTATCTTCTATATAGACACCATTCTGTAAGGTATGCGTCGTTCCCTCCTTCGGAATAGTCATCCACTCATCCATACCACTCTCAAACTGAATTCCTTTCCATCCGGCTGTAGAAGATATATATTGTGATTGTAGCTTAACATTACCAAAATAACTGACATTAATGTGAATATATCCTGTATTCTTAACACCGGTTGCTTTCACAGCCTCCGGATTGCCTGCAAGCATTTCCTCTGCATCATAAAAAAGCATTTCCTCTCCCTCTGCAAGAGAAGCCAATTTGTCAATGACACCCTGTATCGTATCTGCATGCACCCAATATCTCGGCATACCATTTTCATAATCTATGGTATGTGTATCCTTATACTCGTATGGCTGTATATAACAACCGGCATATCCCACATGCTCCAGACCATCTGTAAAAGTAGTTCCCGTCTGATCAGCGTTGTTAATATAGAAGGTAAGTCTCTGAATATTCTTCTCCCCTGATGTGTCCCATTTATCCTTTCTGTTATAAGACATATCCATCCGGAAATTCAAATTCTCTCCTTCATTGATCGTCAGCTTATATTGCTGTCCCTCAAGAACAGGTTCCACCTTTGCAATCGCTTCCCCTGCTGCATTTAGAACAATATTCACATCTTCATATGTTACATTCTCACTCTGTCTAAATGTAATATACAACTCCCGGTTTGCTTCATCTGAATACACCAGTTCATTACTGTGCATCAGCCCCTCTATAGTCTGTTCACTTGTGTTATAAATAGCAGCCTCCGGCCAATCAACATGCAGATAGACCTTGCTTATGATATTGCTATTGTCATCCTGCAACGCCAGCGTATATTCACCTACATTCGGAAATGTAATATCACATAATGCTAAATTATATTCATTTTGACGAACGGCTGCCTCACATTCCACTCCATCTTCATCGTATAGATGCAAACTCTTAACAGCGACTTTTTCCGGCTCTGCCTCTTCCGTCGCACGATATGCCAGATACAATGTACTACCCATAACATCTGCATAGCTTTCCTTTGCGAATTCCGCATAATCTGATACAACCGGTCCATCATTCCATTCAATATAGTCCTTTAGAACAAGTCCCTTTACCTTTGGCTGATAATTGACATTAACATAGCTGGAATCTTCTCTCGTATTTGGAATTCCATCTGTGGTTGTCTTTACTATATATGCGGCACTGATTCCAAAATCCATATTCTTATGCAGTGTGATCTTATATACATTCTCTGTATCTTCTACCCGTTCATACGATATATACTTCTGCACTTCTTCTTTATCTGTGATCCACTGGCTGCTTTCTCCATCCCATGTATCAATCCGAAATGGTGCACCACGACCATTGCTCTCTTCCTCATTCAAAGTCGTTGTGGATATATCTTTAATGATCATATACAAAGACTGCTCCTCTACTTCGCAATCATCAAATATATAATTATAATCTTTAATCACGGATTCATCTGTCATTTCCGAACTTGTATAGAATCCCACCTCCGGATATTCTACATATACTTGAACTGAACCCAATACTTCTGTCTTGTTCTCATCTAAATATTCAAGCCGGTATGCTCCGGTTCGATTAAAAGTCACATTAAAGAATACTCCGTTTTCTTTATGTTCATTCTCGACAAGTGACTCTGTCACATCTACCTCAGCACTGCTCTGATCAGTTGCTGCATTCTCTACATACGTTAAACGCAGCCGGTCTAATGGCACATCCTCCAACTTCGAGGTTTCGTCCTGTTTATACCAGATCTTCCATATTGTTGTTCCCTGAATAACTGTCGTTGCCTCCTGTGTATATCCCGCCTCTGGATTTACACTCGGCACCTCATCATTTAGATTGATCCAATCCTGAATCATCAACCCCGTAAGTTCCGTTTTCCCATTCTCAGCAGTTTCTTCTGCGTGTACAGGAATAGAGGTAAACATGCTCCATATCATACACATCACCATAATCCATGCCACACTTCTGCGTCTCCAGAATCTTCTTTCCATAGGCACTCCTCCTTTTTAAAAAAGGACTGTCACTCTATAATAATAAGAACGGCAGTCCATAACAACAACCATTTCTCCTGCCCCGTAGGTCAATATGAGAAACTCGCACTTTGCGTGCAGTTACACCCGCATGAGTGCAATTATGCACGAATGCTCACTTCGAAACCTCCGGTTTCTCGGTGTTCGTTCATTATATCAAGTGTTTTTATTGGTTTGGTGGGCAATCCTGCCCACTTTTTCACTTTTTTCGTCAAAATAGGCAAAAAAGCCCACCATTTTTGAGCATTTTGATGTATAATAAAAAATAGTTCTATCAAGATATATACGGGGAGGTCAAAAGATATGTTTTCATCCGATGAGTTATTTCAACAAATACAGAATTACGATTTAACTGAATTCAGAAAGTCTGAGAATTTTGACCACACAACCATTACTGATTATCTTGATCAACAATTAAAACAACACAACTTACAGGTCAAAGACCTTATTATCCGGTTCAACATGGAGCGATCCTATGTCTACCAGATTCTGAAGGGCAGACGCAAAGCAACCCGCAACTTTCTGATCCGCTTTGCCCTGTTATGTCCATTATCCATTGACGAAACACAATATATGCTCTCGATCGGACAACGTCCGATTCTATATCCGCGCAATCGTTTTGATGCGGTCATTATCTATGCACTTCACAATCATTTATCCGAAGAGGAAAC
>USBM01000069.1 GCA_900552885.1 uncultured Clostridium sp.
TTAATTAACCTCAATGCATGATTTTCTATTTCTATTATGTCTGTATTATTAGCGTGTCCCAAGCAATTTCCAACATAAAAAGCCCTCTTTACCGGATGCTTTTATCTGAATCCCCCAAAAGCTAAGCTTTCCAGGGTATCCTCATCCGGTAAAAAGAGCATTTTCAATCCATACATTTTTAATAATACATGAATTACATTATTCCTCTGTCTCTGTTGTTTCCTCGACAGTCTGTTTCTCTGTCACTGCTTCTGTTGTTGTTTCCTCCGTTGCCCGGTAATCCTCTACCGAGCTGCCCAGAGAACTCTGTACACTGCTTGCAACCGTATAAACTGTCTTATCATCCTCTGTACAATAGACGTAGTCATCGCCTGTTGTCGCATTATTGCTGCCCCAACAGATTGTTGTCTCATTTCCATCCGCATCCGTCAAGGTAACCGTCTGCCTCGGAGCATCCAATCCATATTCACTAAGATCTGACACATCCTCCATCTTCCGTGTTGCCGTCATCGAAGTAATAGAAGAGATCAGGGAAGTGACCTTATCGGCATCTACCTCAAATGCTGCATCCGAGTCCAGTGTCCATTTATCGGCATCCTTTGTAAAGGACACCTTCTCTCCATCTATCTCATAGGCTATCTTACTTACATCATCTGCTTTCAGATTCAATACAGTAATCGTATCTGTACTATCCGCCTTTTTCTGCTTATCATTATATTTAATCAGACAGACATAACTCACACATAATACAAGCAGACACACTAACGCAATGATCAATGGCAATCCTTTCTTCTTCATTCCTTCCACCTCTATCTCTTCTTTCTTCTATGGCAGATCATTCCGCCAAATACCAGACAGCAGATTGGAAGCAAAATGCAGACAAACAATGCTATAGCTGCCGCATCCCCTGCTGTTACGGTCAGATAATCCACAGATACAGACTTGCTTGCGATGGATACCCGGTTGGAATCTCCGGTATCTACTAACCATGTCATTGCATTCATATATAATGTATAATTGCCGTCTGACACCATGCTGTTCATAGATGAATCCAGGATTGCAGAGGATGCAATCACTACTAACTGCGTTGTCTTCGTTTCGTCGGAGGTTACAGTTTCCGCAACAGCATTATCTGTTTCCGTTGTCGCTTCATCTGCACCGGAGGAGTTACTGTCCTCATCCGATGTACCACTTACTTCCTCCGATACCGTAACTGCTACAGAAAATGGTCCATCTGCATCGCCATCCGCTTTATCGTAGCTTGTCATATTCTGTGGATCAGTCTTCACAAATGCATCCTCAGATGGTGATAACACGGTACTGATATCTAATGTATCCCGTGCGTTCTCAGATATCTTGAATCCCTGACAACCACTTAACAGGACATTGGCAGAACCACCTGTCATATCCGTTGTGATCTCGGATGCACTGATCGTCGGAACAATATAATATGGACGCTGAACATACTTATTGCTATCCGTTTCCACCACAATACCATCCGTTACTTCCACTCCATATTCTGCTAAAATGCTGTCATAATTCGTATGCTCCTTGCCTGTATAATCGGTAAGCATCAGAACTTTACCACCATTTTTCAGATAAGTGATAACCGCCTGCGATTCCTCTGCAGAGTAATCAGACTCCGGAGAATCCAACAACAGGCCCGCTGCATCTTCCGGTACCGATCCTGCAGTCAACAGATTCAATTCTTTTAATTCCAGATTCGCTTTCTGGATTCGGTCAGTCACTGCATCCGGCAAAGATACTTCATTATGTCCGGTCACATAGTATACAACAGGGAGTTCATCCGATAACACATAATCAATAGCACTCGTAAGCTGACCTTCGCCATCAAATCCTGTCGTTTTAGACTGATATGTGGAATAATCCATCTCCGATTCATACATACTACCATAATCGATCACTTTATTTCTCTTAGAACTTGATACGATCAGACTGTTCTCACTTACCTGATCCTCCGTAAACTGACTGGTGTAATTCGGACTGGTAACCGGATCCACCTTCTCTACTTTAATCTTCGAAGAATTCTCCTGATACTGGTTCAATAACTTCTCGACCGTAGAATCCTCATTTCCCGACTGCACAATATAATGGATCGTAATGTCCTCATCTAAGTTCTTCAATACCTTCTTTGTCTCATCTCCAATGGTGTACAACTTACCGGTACTGATATCAAATTCCGTATATTTCGATGGGATCTGTCCCACGATCAGATTCAGTACGACCACAATCGCGATCACAACTACCGACATGGCAGCACTATATGAATCTTTCCGAAAAGCTCTTTTATTAAACGTATGCTTTTTCTGACCGGACTTCTTTTTTCTTCTTTGTTTCCTCTTTTCCCGCTTATCTTTTGTGTTATCGCATTGCGTATTATTTGTGTCATTGTCCTGTTCTGCATCATTTTCTGACATATTCACAACCGGCTCCTGCATATTCATCACTTCGTCCTGCTGTCCATTTTCATTCTGTTCCATACTCATCCTGCAAACACCTCCTAACTCCAACGTCTCTTCTTAATGCTCTGCATGGTAAGAAATACAAATACCACCATAACAGAAAGAAAATACACAACTGCCGTCACTTCAAAGGTTCCGTCTACAAATGACTGAAAATGTCCGTCTACATTACAAGCTTCCATAATATGATAAAGGATTCCATCCGACATCGAACTTGGAAGAAAACTTTCCAACCCACTCATAATATAACTTAAGAACATCACAACAAATGTCAATACTGCTGCAATGATCGTATTTTCAGTCAGAGATGAGATAAATAGACCAACTGCAATATTGGCAGCTCCTAACAAGAAAAATCCAAGAATTGCCGTATAATTCTGTGCAAAGGATACCTTGCCAAATACACGCATGATCAATGGATACAGACAGATCACACCAATCGGGATCATATATACGGTAAGTAATGCAAAGAATTTACCTAACACAATCTTAGCTACCGAAACCGGTGCCGTAAGCAATAACTGATCTGTCTTATGCCGACGCTCCTCGGATAACACCCGCATAGTCAGAACCGGAACCGCTAACAAAAATACAAATGTAATACTGTTAAAGGTTACATTCATAGATGGGTACCCATTTAACAGATTATAGGCATAAAAATAAATACCTACGATCAGAAATACAAAAAACAAAAAAACATATCCTGTCATGGATCTGAAATAACCAGCTACTTCTCTTTTATATATTGCTTTCATCTGATACCTCCTGTTCTGCCTCTGTAAGCTCTAAGAAGATATCCTCTAAGGACATCCGGCTTTGTGACAATTCTAAGATTGGACAATCTTCCTCTGCCAACAGATAGAATAACTCTGCCCGGATATCATCCATTCCGTCTACCCGAAGCGTTCCACTCCATACATCCTGTTCCCAGGATCCCTGTACCTGAATGGCACCTTCAAATTTCTCTGTAAAGACACCTTCAATCTTATGTTCCGGATCTAATACACTAAGCTGTAAGGTACTGTTACCCTGCATCTGACTGCTTAAGTTCTGCGGTGTATCACAAGCTACCAATTTGCCCTTTGAAATGATCAGAATCTGATCACATAATGCACTCACTTCTGACAAAATGTGCGAGCTTAAAATAACGGTATGCTCCTTGCTCAGATCCTTGATCAGACTCCGGATCTCAATAATCTGCTTCGGATCCAAACCGACCGTTGGCTCATCTAAGATCAGTATCTCAGGATTCCCTACTAATGCCTGACCAAGACCAACTCTTTGTCGATAACCTTTGGAAAGATTCTTCACCAGACGCTCCTTCACATCCTCCAACGAAAGCATCTCCATAATATCCTGGATCATTTCATCCCGTTCTGACCGTTGTACCCCTTTAAGTTCTGCCGCAAAATTAAGACATTCCAATACCGTCATATCCATATACAACGGAGGCTGCTCCGGCAGATAACCAACACATTTCTTTGCCTCTTCCGGCTCCTCCAAAATATCATGTCCATTGATCAGTACCGTACCTTCATTCGATGCCAGATAACCGGTAATGATATTCATTGTTGTTGACTTACCTGCTCCATTCGGACCCAGGAAGCCATAAATCTGTCCTTTCTCTACCCGAAAAGACAAATGGTCTACTGCAACATGATCGCCATAACGCTTCACGATATCCCTTACTTCAACCACTTTTTCAACCTCCTATCTATTGATCATTTCATACTTTATAGAAGTATATGTGACAGGTATGGAGAAAATTAGATGATTGTGTGAAAAATATATGAAAAAACGGGGTTGCAACTGCAACCCCGTTCGAATTATTCTAACGTTAGAATGTGAAATTATACATTGATCTCTGCGGTCATTCCAAGAATACTCTTATTCTCGTCTAAGACAGGCTTCACGATCTCATTGATGAATTCCTCTGTCTGCTGTGGAGCACGTCCTACAAAGTTCTTCGGCTCTAAGATCTCCTCAATCATTTCTTTTGTCATGCCAAATGCAGGATCATTCGCAATACGGTCTACCAGATCATTCTCTTTTCCTTCCTGCTTCACAACAGCACCTGCTGCCATAGAATGCTCACGAATCTTCTCATGAAGCTCCTGGCGGTTACCGCCACGCTTTACAGCATCCATCATAATGTTCTCGGTTGCCATAAACGGAATCTCCTTCATGAATCTCTGATAGATTACCTTATCGTATACAACCAGACCATCTACTACGTTCAGATAAAGATCTAAGATACCATCAATTGCAAGAAATGCCTCCGGTACAGAGATTCTCTTATTCGCAGAATCATCCAGTGTTCTCTCAAACCACTGGGTAGCAGCCGTAATTGCAGGGTTCAATGCATCTGCCATTACATAATTAGCAAGAGAAGCAATACGCTCTGAACGCATCGGATTTCTCTTGTATGCCATAGCGGAAGAACCGATCTGATTCTTCTCAAACGGCTCCTCGATCTCTTTCAAATGCTGAAGAAGACGAATATCATTTGAGAACTTATGTGCACTCTGTGCGATTCCGGAAAGTACATTCAAAACACGGGAATCTACCTTACGGGAATAAGTCTGTCCGGATACCGGATAACATTCCTCAAATCCCATCTTCTTTGCGATCATACCATCAATCTTACGAACCGTCTCATGATCTCCATCAAACAATTCTAAGAAACTTGCCTGGGTTCCGGTTGTTCCCTTACATCCTAATAATTTCTGCTGACCGATCATATAATCCAGATCAGAAAGATCAAGCATTAACTCCTCTAACCAGAGAGTTGCACGCTTACCAACCGTTGTTGGCTGTGCCGGCTGGAAATGTGTAAATGCAAGAGTTGGAAGATCCTTATACTGCATAGCGAACTTAGAAAGCTCATTGATCACATTCAATAACTTCTTACGAACTAGCTTCATTGCCTCTGTCATAATGATGACATCCGTGTTATCACCCACATAACAGCTTGTTGCTCCAAGATGGATGATTCCTGCCGCTGCCGGACACTGTTTGCCATATGCGTATACATGACTCATAACATCATGACGAACTAACTTCTCACGCTTCTTTGCCACATCATAATTGATATCATCTGCAAATGCCTTTAATTCTTCAATCTGCTCAGTTGTAATAACCGGCTTACCATTTTCGGAAAGTCCTAACTCCTGCTCGGTCTCTGCCAAAGCAATCCATAACTTTCTCCATGTCTTGAACTTCATGTCCGGTGAAAAAATATACTGCATTTCCTTACTTGCATATCTTTCTGATAACGGGCTTACATACTTATCCTTCATTGTCTCCTCCTAAAATAGCTTATTTCTTCTTATTGTCTCTTACCGTGGCATCATGTTCTCCACGAATATCCTCTTTCGGTGGTTCAATTGGATACTGTCCACTAAAGCATCCATCGCAGTACTGCTTTCCATCTGATAACTCTTTCAAGCGATCCATCTTCAGATAGGCAAGCGAATCTGCTCCTAAGATCTCACAGATCTCGTCTACTGTCCGGTTATGCGCAATCAACTGGTCTTCACTTGGAATGTCCGTTCCAAAATAGCATGGATGTAAGAATTCCGGTGATGAGATACGGACATGCACTTCCGTCGCTCCCGCTTCTTTTAACATACTGACAATACGGTCAGATGTGGTTCCTCTTACGATTGAATCATCAATCATAATAACACGCTTACCCTTAACCGCATCCTTCAAAACGTTCAGCTTCACCCGAACACTGGATTCTCTCTGGCTCTGCTTTGGTTTGATAAAGGTACGTCCCACATATGCATTCTTAACAAATGCTGTGCCATATGGGATTCCGGATTCTAATGAATACCCCAAAGCTGCTGCATTACCGGATTCCGGAACACCTACTACTAAATCAGCCTCTACCGGTGAATCCTTTGCAAGACACCGTCCTGCAATAATACGCGACTTATACACGCTCATTCCATCCAACACACTATCCGGTCTGGCAAAATATATATATTCAAAAATACATCTTGCATGTTTCTTCTGGCACATGTCCTTATAGGAGACAATTCCATTCTCCGGAGTGATCGTTACCATCTCACCCGGTTCTACATCTCTTATAAATTCTGCACCGATCGTATCTAACGCACAGCTTTCTGACGCTAAGATATAGGCATTATTACGCTTACCTATACATAATGGGCGGAAACCAAACGGATCTCTTGCTCCGATCAGTTTACGGGGACTCATCACGATCAGAGAATATGAACCCTTTACTTTCTTAAGTGCCCGTCTTACCGCATCTTCTACCGTAGATGTCTTTACTCTTTCTCTCGCAATATGATATGCAATAACCTCCGAATCAATCGTTGTCTGAAAGATCGCTCCGTTTAATTCCAATTCCCGACGCAGCTCCGGTGCATTGACCAAATTACCATTATGTGCAAGTCCTAATGTTCCCTTCACATAATTAAGAACAAGCGGCTGTGCATTCTCTCGTGTTGATGCCCCTGCCGTAGAATACCGCACATGACCCACACCAATGTTGCCCTTCAACTTCTCCAAATCTTCCGGTGTAAACACCTCATTGACCAAGCCCATTCCCTTAGAAGAAAGGACTTTCCCCTTCGGTCCCTCTGTGTCAGAAACTGCAATACCACAGCTCTCCTGTCCACGATGCTGCAATGCAAACAATCCATAATAAATACTGGCTGCTACATCATTACCGTCAAAATCGTAAATACCGAATACACCGCATTCCTCATGCAATGCATCTTCCTCAAAACTGTTGTCAAATACTTCGCTCATGTAAGTCTCCTAACGTTCATCAAGAATAATAGAAAGAATCAAATCCACACTCTCTATACTTTGGCATTTCATATTTTCAATTGTACCGAATATATGTTATCTTTTTTTGCAAAAACTGTCAATGGAAATAGGTATTTTATTTGTTATTTTTATGGAACTATGCTATAATAGGGGAACTTAATAACGCATGATACTTTCGAATATAAACCATCCGTAAAGTATATTATACAGAGAGCATTCTGTCATGCGTTCTATTCGCAGGAACATTTAACAATTCACTCAGGCTGGCATGTGAATTGTCATTATAATACATGGAGGGTATATATATGCAAGAAAAGAGACGCTACAAACGATTACCAATTCAATTGAAGTTGGAAGTTTCCGAAGTATTCAAGCAGGATAATGATGTCATCCGTGACCTGAATGCCGAGATCAATGTATTCGACATCTCCAAAGCCGGAATCGGATTCACTACATCTACCTATCTTCCAGAGGGTTATTATTTCAACGCAACCATCGTATTAGAATCTTCCGAGCAGAAGATCTTAACCGTAGTTAAGATTCTTCACCGTGAAGAATTAGAGAACGGATTGTACCGCTATGGTTGTGAGTTCACAGGAATGGCCGGAATCTTTGATTTTGTATTTGATGCATATGAACAACAATTGAACGATTGATCAATATGGATAGAACGAGATTGGATAGATGTTCTTCCGGCTACGCAATCCCATCTCAATTTCATTCTGTATTTTTCTGGCATGGGCAGTCGACAGACTGCCTTTTGTTGTGACGAAAAGATCAGCTTCACCGTTATAAGAGAACATATTCAGCCAGTCGCATGCACCAAACCCGATCATCTCACTGCCTGCCAGATTATATCCGGCATCATATCCCGCTGCATTATATGCTCCCACATAACAAAGGGAATATGTCTCAAGGCTCATATTCTCCGGGATATACGCCCTTACCTCCCAAGCTCCGGTTGTCAATGTCCCGGGATATTCTAACGGAACCGTTACACTGTTGCCGGATGCATTCCGATAGACCAGATATAGGGATGTAATACCAATCTCATCTTGCACCGACACAGAATACGTTGCTATACCCGGTGTCTTTCCATCATAGGATAACAGCTTAACTTCGGTTACATTCGGAGCTTCATAATATTCTAGTTCTTCCGCTTTCGTCGTTGCCCCATATTTCTTTGCATGTTTCGCCGGAATCTTCGTTCCATCTGCCTTTTTCAATCCGCAAAATGCAGCAATAGCGTTACTATCTGCCTGTGCCAATTGTGTAATCCCAGTCTCATTTTTTACATAAATCCGATCCTTTTCCGAATCCATATAGCAATGCTCCACTAACAATGCCGGGATTCCACTATTATAGGAATGTCGCAATACCCCATAATAATCGTCAAATGTTCCGTCTCCTCTTCTGCCACCCATCTGTGTCACCCGTGCAAAAGTACCGGCATTATCAAGTCCAATTGCCTCAAACTCACCTAAGAAACAGTCCGCAAAATCCTGTAACGTCTTACACCATTTTGCCCCTGTACTGATATATACAGAAGCACCTTGTGACTTGTGTGACACACTGGCATTACAATGCAGACTGATAAATACATCTGCTTCTGCCTCCTTCGCCCGCACCACTCTGTTCGCCAGACTCACTTCCTCATCCTGTTCCCTTGTAAGAATAACAGTAACCCCTTCGTACGCTTCCAATTGCTGTTTCACTTTCACAGCAATCGCATAATTGATGTCCTTTTCCTTCTTCCCATAATAATAGGCGCCATCTTCTTCCCCTCCATGACCGGGATCTAATGCGATAACTTTCCAATCCACGGATGCAGCCTGCACCTTCTTTGCCGGGATTGCAATACATAAAAATATTGCCATCAGAAGAATTGTTATATAATTGAATAAAATCCTTGTATTCTCTTTCATCAATCAATTGTCCGGTATGCCTTGTTATATTCCATGCACACCTTCCTCCTTATTCTGAGCTCATTCCATTTTTCACTTCTACCGCTGTGGAAACTTCACTTCACGCGAACGATCACTTCGAAAGTTGCATTTCGTGAACCCTCATTCCGCACGAACGATCACTTCGAAACCTTCGGTTTCTCAGTGTTCGTTGTACTCATATAACTTTTTGGTCAATCATTGACCTGCAAGCAGCCCATGCTTGACTTCAAAAGTTGCATTCGCGCTTATGCGTTCATTATATCTTAAAACCACACTTCAATCCATAACATTTGTCATTTTCTTTCTGTACTACACATACTATTTTCTTCTCCACAAACCTAGAACACCGGAT
>USBM01000070.1 GCA_900552885.1 uncultured Clostridium sp.
AACAAACGAAAGGAGAAAGCTGTATCTTACAGCGCAATGTTATATTATGAAGAAGAAATTTCTATCACATGTATTACTATTGTCACTCGCATTCTTTGCCGCATGTACTCCATTTAACGTGCAGGCTGCTGCAAACGATGATCCGGGTGCCGGACGTTTATCCGGAACCGATGTTCCAAAGGAGTTCTATGAAGATGCCAATCCTTCTGAAGATGGCATTTCCACTTTAAGACGTTACGGAACATTTCAAACACTTAGTCCATATACGAATGTAACTTATGACCATCAGGATCAGTTTGCCAGTATCCCAATTGTAAATGGTATTGATGTCAGCGAGTACCAGAAGACGATTGACTGGGCTGCTGTTAAAGCCTCCGGCATTGATTATGCTTTTATCCGTGTAGGCGGTCGTGGCTGGGGTGCTTCCGGCGGCATGTACAATGACTCCAACTACGCAGCAAATATGCAAAATGCCATTGCGGCCGGTGTTAATGTCGGTATCTATGTATTTTCTCAGGCTACCACGCCTGCCGAAGCAGAAGAAGAAGCACAGTTCATTCTAGATCGTATTGGCACCTATAACGTTACGATGCCTTTGATCTTAGACTACGAGTTTGCATCCGGCTCTTCTAATGGTGGCCGGTTAAGAAACGCAAATTTATCCAAAGAAGATGCAACTAATGTATGTCTTGCATTTTGTAAGAAAATTACAACGGCCGGATATACTCCAATGGTATATGCCAACCCCGATATGCTGAATAACCATTTAAATGCTTCCGTGATAAGCAACAGTTATCCTCTATGGCTGGCGAACTATACAACAAATACTACATACAATGGAGTATTCACTTATTGGCAATATTCCAGTGCCGGTACTGTACCGGGAATTGATGGCAGGGTAGATATGAACTTCTATTATAATGCTCCGGCTAATTGCATTTCCCGTGCCGTAATTCCTGCCATTGATAAGCAAAATTACACAGAAGCGGCTATCACCCCTGCGGTATCTGTCATCCAGGACAGAATCCCTCTCGTTGCCAATCAGGATTATACCGTACAATATGCCAACAATGTATTGCCCGGAACCGCATCCATTACCATTACCGGAATTAACAATTATTACGGCACAAGAACCGTGACTTTTGACATTGCTTCTAATGTACCTGCCATGTCCGGCATAACAATTACAGGACGCACAAAAAACTCCATCACTTTAGGCTGGACAGCCGATGCTAATGCCGCCGGTTATGAAATATATCGTTCTAATACCGTAAATGGTCCTTACGAAAAGATCATCACAGTTGCTAATTCCTCTACTACCGGTTATACAGATGATAATTTGTCTTCCGGTGAATGTTATTACTATCAGATGCGTATGTATGTCATAAATAATGGTAATACGTTTTATGGCGACTGTTCTCCGGTTGTTTCTTCGTACACCAAGAACCAATATGTCCAGATGGCTTTACCAAAATATGCAGTTACCGTATATGCCGGTGCGACGGTTGCAAGCAACCCAATCGGCACTGTGAAAAAGAATGTGGCAATGCAGATTCTATATGGAACATACGACGAGGCCGGCAACCGCTGGTACTGTGTATCCTCCGACTATGGCAATGTCTTTGTTCCCGGTTACCAGGTAAAGGTCGGCAGACGCGGCAAGATCAAAACATCCCGAGTCAATGTGCGTAAGTCACGTTCCATTCTTTCAAAACGACTTACACGGTTAAACAAAAATAAGACGGTAACCGTACTGTCTTCCAAGAGAAAACATGGTATTAAATGGTACAAGGTATGTTTCAAGAAGGGTAGCAAGACCTACAATGGATATATATCCTCAGCCTATGTAAAATTAAAATAATCTATTCCGTATATAACATAGCAAGCCACGCACAAAGCATTTTGTGAGCTTTTGAGATGGATTTCAGACATTCGCAGTCTGGAATCCATTTTTATTTTCAGTACTTATTTCTGAAAATAAACCTATCTTTTTTGTATTCAGTTAATGACAAATCTTATCATTTCCGCTATAATAGATTCTAATTGATGTTACAAAAGGAGGACTCTCATGGCAGAGAAGAAAGTTATGCTCGGTAACGAGGCGATTGCCCGTGGTGCGTACGAAGCAGGTGTCAAGGTATCATCTGCTTATCCGGGAACACCAAGTACCGAGATCAGTGAGAATTTAGTAAAATACCCGGAAGTATATTGTGAATGGGCACCGAATGAAAAGGTTGCAATGGAAGTTGCTGTCGGTGCATCCATCAGTGGTGTTCGTGCAATGGCTTCCATGAAGCATGTAGGTTTCAATGTAGCTGCTGATCCAATGTATACCGCAGCTTATATCGGTGCAAACGGCGGTCTGGTTGCAGTTGTTGCTGACGACCCGGGAATGTACAGCTCCCAGAACGAGCAGGATACCCGTCAGATCTGTCGTGCTGCCCAGGTTCCTGTATTAGAACCATCTGACTCACAGGAAGCCAAGGATTTCATGAAACTTGCATTTGACTTAAGTGAGCAGTTTGATACCCCAATGGTACTTCGCACTACAACCAGATTAGCACACTCACAGGGCGTTGTGGCATTAGAAGACCGTGTTGTACCGGAAGATAAAGTGTACGAACGTAACATTGCCAAGAATGTTATGATGCCCGGTAATGCAATCAAACGTCATGTATTTGTAGAACAGCGTCTGAAAGACATGGCAGAAGCTGCCAACACGTTAGTCGTTGCCAAAGAAGGCTTTTCTAAAGACGTACCACTGAACCGTGTGGAGATGAACGATACAAAGATCGGATTCATCACAAGTGGAATTCCTTATACCTATGTAAAAGAGGCATGTCCGGACGCTTCCGTATTAAAACTTGGAATGGTTCATCCACTTCCTAAGAAGCTAATTGAAGAGTTTGCCTCTAAAATAGATACATTATACATTTTTGAAGAATTAGAACCGGTCATCGAGGAACAGGTTCGTGCCTGGGGCATTGACTGCATCGGTAAGGAAGCATTTACCGTACAGGGCGAATATAGTGCCAACATGATCCGCAAGGTTGTATTAAAAGAGAATCTTTCGATCAATACACCAGCCGAGGTTCCTGCAAGACCACCGCTTCTCTGTCCGGGATGCCCACACAGAAGCGTCTATACCGTTCTTAAGAAGTTGAAGATCCACGCAGCCGGGGATATCGGATGTTATACATTAGGTGCCGTTGCTCCGTTAAGTGTCGTTGATACTACGATCTGTATGGGTGCATCTATCTCTTCTTTACATGGTATGGAGATGGCGAAGGGCAAAGAATATATCAAGAACTGGGTTGCTGTTATCGGTGATTCCACATTTATGCATACCGGCGTGAATTCCTTAATGAACATGGTATACAATCAGGGTACCGGAACCGTTATTATCTTAGATAATTCTACCACCGGTATGACCGGACATCAGGATCACGCTGCAACCGGTAAGACATTACAGGGCAAGGTTGTTCCTGCGATCAATATATATCATCTATGCAAGTCCATGGGAATTGAGCATGTCACAGAAGTGAATGCTTTCGATATCAAAGAATTAGAGAAAGTCATCAAAGAAGAAGTTGCCAGAGATGCCGTATCTGTTATTATTACGAAGTCTCCTTGTGCATTGCTTAAGGAAGTTCACTTCCCGAACAAATGCGTTCCTGTTCCTGAGAAGTGTAAGAAGTGCGGCATGTGCTTAAAGCCGGGATGTCCTGCGCTTACAAAAAATGAGGACGGAACCATTTCCATTGATGCAACAATGTGTAACGGTTGTGGATTATGTAAGAATCTCTGTCCGTTTGATGCAATTGAGGAGGTGGCTAAATAATGACTGAAACAAAGAATATTATGATCGTTGGCGTTGGTGGTCAGGGTACGCTGCTTACAAGCCGTATTCTTGGCGGCATCATTTTAACTGCCGGATATGATGTAAAATTATCAGAGGTTCACGGAATGGCACAGCGTGGCGGTTCCGTTGTTACATTTGTTCGTTACGGCGAGAAGGTTGCCGAGCCAATCGTAGAGGAAGGACAGGCTGACGTTCTGATCGCATTTGAGCGGTTAGAGGCACTTCGTTATGCACACTTTTTAAAACCGGGCGGAGCTTTAGTTATCAACGACCAGAGAATCGACCCGATCACCGTTGTAACCGGTGCTGCACAATATCCGGAGAATATCATTGAAGATCTCTCCAAGACTTATAAGGTATATTCTATTGATGCTGCCGCCGAAGCACTCAAATTAGGCAATTCCAGAGTCTTCAACAATATTGTATTAGGTGTCGCTGCACAGCATATGGATTTCTCTAAGGAAGACTGGTTAGATGTGATTGCAAAGACCGTTCCTCCTAAGACGATTGAGATTAACCAGAAGGCATTCTTAGTTGGCTATGAGATGTAATTCATTTTCCGTTCTGAATTGCAAATACGAATAGATTTTGCAGAACTTCTATGTTACAATATTCTATTATATGTGGCGTATTATATATGCCGACATTTAATATTGTAACAGACCATATTGGCAGGAGGTATATAAAATGGCACGAGATTATATAGAAATTGAAGATGTACCAAAAGGATATGAGAGCCGTGTGAAGCAGAACCTTAGTTTTAAGACAGGCAGGTTCGTATGGAAATGCCGTTTTACAACCGCCTTAGATCCTTCTACAATTACTTCAGACAACTTATATGTAGAGAGCGAAACCGGTATGCGGATGGCAACGAAATTCAATTATAATGATGCCGACATGGAGATTGAAGTAGAACCATTAGAGGCCTATGCCAAAGATACCGATTACTATCTGAATATAACAACAAGAGTGAAGTCCCGTGGAGGACAGCACTTGAAAGAACCGCTTCAAGTAAAGTTCCGATTATAACACTATCACCCTTGCACAGCGTAAGTAACAGACGGATGCTGTGCAAGGGTGATAGTTTTTACTTGGTTCCGAAGATTCGGTCTCCCGCATCTCCAAGACCCGGCATAATATATGCATTCTCATTCAGGCAACGATCCAAATGTCCAACATACAGATGAATATCCGGATGTGCTTCCATCAGACGATCAATTCCTTCCGGTGCAGCAATAATACACATAAACTTAATGTTCTTACCGCCTCTTGCCTTAATGAAATCCACAGCGGCAACTGCGGAACCACCGGTTGCCAACATCGGATCTACAACAACAATCGTACGCTGATCAATTGGGTGTGGCAGCTTGCAGTAATATTCTTCCGGTTCATGTGTCTCTTCATTTCTACAGAGTCCGATATGACCTACTTTGGCTGACGGAACCAGCGTTAAGATTCCATTGACCATACCAAGTCCGGCACGAAGAATCGGCACAACCGCTAACTTCTTACCCGCGATCATTGGTGTCATACAAGTCTCAATCGGTGTCTTCACTTCAACATCCTCTAACGGAAGATCACGCAATGCCTCGAATCCCATCAGGGTTGCAATCTCCTCTACCAACTTACGGAACTCATTCGTTCCAGTTCTCTCATCTCTCAGCATAGATATCTTATGCTGAATCAACGGATGATCTAAGATTGTTACATTCTCTCTCTCCATAATTATACTCCTTCTCTCCTGTTTCATTCTCGTTCTGTATTAAAGTTCACAAAATACTTTACTCTATTTTATATATTTCCATAATATAAAACTTCCTTGTTACAAATAATCTACTTTAATGACTTTGGCTCCTTGCCCTCTACCACTTCTTCTGTTGAGAAATCCGGTAATACGGCATTTAAGATAATTCCTACTAATGCTCCGACAGCCAAACCACTCAATCCAATGGTTACTTCACCGATCGTGATATTGATTGCACCTGCCGCACTATACTTGATACCGATTGACAACACTAAGATCAATGCTGCAATGATAACATTTCTTGACTCCTTGAAGTCTACCTGATTCTCAACCACATTACGGACACCAACTGCAGAGATCATACCATATAATACGATTGAAATACCACCACAGGTTGCTGCCGGCATTGAGCTGATCACTGCTGCAAATTTCGGCGAAAATGATAACAGAACTGCAAAACATGCTGCAATCCGGATCACTCTAGGATCATACACACGCGAAAGTGTTAATACACCTGTATTCTCGCCATATGTTGTATTGGCAGGTGCTCCAAACAAAGAAGCCACCAAGGTTGCCAATCCATCACCAACCAAGGTACGATGGAGTCCCGGATCTTCTAAGAAATTCTGACCAACCGTAGAAGAAATCGCTGCGATATCTCCAATATGTTCCATCATTGTAGCAATCGCAATTGGCATGATCGTAATGATTGCCGTGATCATTAAAGAAGTGTCCGGTGCCTGGAAAATATGGAATACCGTATCCTGCATAGCAAATGGTGCTCCAAACCAGGCAGCTTCTTTTACTGCCGTGAAATCCACATCACCAAATGCAACTGCCGCTGCATAAGAACCAACCGCACCTAAAATAATCGGGATTACACGGATCATTCCTTTTCCCCAGATGTTACAGATCACAACGATCAGGATAGCCACTAACGCAACGATCCAGTTAGCAGAGCAGTTATCCACCGCAGACTGTGATAAAGTCAATCCGATTGAGATAATGATCGGTCCGGTTACAACCGGCGGGAAGAACTTCATAACCTTCTTGATACCAAATATCTTGATCAATGCTGCTAACACAAAATATAACAATGATGCAAATACAACACCAAAACAGGCATATGGAAGAAGCTCCCGTTCTCCATTCGGTGCAATTGCACCATATCCTGCTAAAAATGCAAAGGAAGAACCTAAAAATGCCGGTACTTTTCCTTTGGTCAGAAAATGAAATAATAAAGTTCCTAATCCTGCAAACAAAAGAGTTGCAGAAATGCTTAACCCTGTAAGCTGCGGTACTAATACCGTAGCACCAAACATGGCAAACATATGCTGGAGGCCAAGAATTAACATTCTTGGTACACCAAGCTGTCTTGCGTCATAGATCGCCTCTTTGTTGATTGTTGATTTGCTCATAATATCTCCCTTCTCTTAGGCATGTCGTGACAACGGCGTTCTTCCATCAGCATCCTCTCTTCTACATCGGCACACCTCAAAAATTCCATCCCCTTATTCTGTCACAACTACAATGTGTTGCGTCTTCCTTCTTACAGAAACACTATATCTATCATACTTGCTAGCGTATTATATTGCAAGACAATATTCAATTATTTTTCGCCATTTTGGTATTTCTCCCGATACTGTTTCACAAAGTCCTTAAAGATCTCCCAACGGTCTTCATGCTCCACAAAATATTTTGGACAATTTTTCCCTGTCACATCATAATGCCGGATCAAATGATCCATATCCAAATGATAATAATTCATAAGCTGCGCTACTAAGTACACGCAATTATTATACGTTGCATCATTGAAATTCCCGGTATCGTCCGGATGGCACATCTCAATAGATATGCAGCGGTCATTGAGACTATTGGAACAATATGCCATCTCGTTACAAGGCACACACTGAATGACCTCACCCTCTAATCCAATCACAAACTGCGCACTCGCATAAGTCTCCCCGGTATCCTTCAGATTCTCAAAATAATTCCGGTTCTGTTCGGCAGTTGATCCCGGATTCGCTGTATAATGAATGACCACATACTCCGGATTCGTTGACAGTGCAATTCCCGGCCGGGAATACTGGTTGACATCTAAGAATTCCTCTGTAATAGGAAGATCCGGAAATTGCTCCGCCACACCGGAAAGCGGCGGCACCTGAATCACCTCTTCGGTCGTTGCCATTTCCTCTTCTATATGTGCCTGCTTATAAAAATAACGAAATGCATAGATCACTGCTAACATGACAAAAAAAGCAGAAATCATAAAAATACCGGTTACCAACAAACGTCTCTTGCGTTCCTTTGCATCCATGATTCTCCCTTTTCCTGCTCTTCTATTCCCCTGTTTCTTATAAAACTTCTGATATCTCTTGTTCATCTCTATCACTTCTTAATTCTTATCGTTATATCTTATCTGTTCTTATTGCATTTTCAAAATTCATTATCATATAATACACTCTTATCAACTGATTGTATCACATTTGTAACATCCTCTAATCGTCTGTTAATGTTTCGTTAATCCGCTGAATCGTATCCTTCTTATCTTTCTGCAGCTGCTCAATCAATTGCAGCTTGTCCTTATGCTTCAACTTCTTAATCGCACACTCCCGCTGCATAGCCTCCTGCTTCGTTGCAAACACTTCATAATACACAAGATGCACCGGAAGTCTCGATCTGGTATATTTAGCACCTTTTCCCTGGTTATGATTCTGAATCCTCTTTGCTAAATGATTCGTCCAGCCCGTATATAAACTTCCATCCCCACATTCCACCATATAGGTGTATGCCGTTTCTTCCATCTTATCCTTTTCTCCTATTATAAAGTCCTGAATCGGCTGTGCGAATCCCGCCACCGACGAGAAACGCACACCCTTGTGTATTTTCTCACAAATGCGCGCAAATGACAATGACTGTATAATAGATTCAGGACGAATTTTCATACCGACTAATGAGGCAATCTATATCCTTATTGTATGCAGGACGGTGGAATGTGTGCAGGAAAATACATTTTTTCGGGGCTGATTTCTGCCAAACTCAACACTTTTTCGGGGCTAAATTGCATAAAATGCAACATTTTTTCCGACCTAAAAAAGAGCCGGAAATACCGGCTCTTCTCTCAAAAATCATTCCCCTAATATATCATTCACATGTTCCTTACAATAATCTTCAGCCATCCGAACAAACTCCTCAGCAACAGCAATCTGTTCATCTACTTCTTCTATTGTTGTGATATAAAAATCATCATAATCACTAGCATGCCTTATCTCTTCTAACCCTGCAATCTTTCTGCCTATTTCTCGCGGAAATATCTCTGTTTTCACATATTCTTTGTTAAAATTGCCTATTGCATCCTTATGACGTTTATAAGCAGTTCCTTTTATACCGTGAATTGCATTAATTGCATGAAACACCGCATAATAGGCTCTATTATTTGCACCCTTAAACGAATCTGCATCTCTTAAAATCTTAGCAGACTTCAAATCTTCTTTTGCCGTTTCAATTCTATATAAAACTAAGTCCTTTTGTGTTCCTCTCTCATTAGGCTGCGACATATAACCTCACCCCTTCTCTATTTACATTAGAGTAGAATGGATAATTGTGAACCCATTTGCGATAATGTTCTTCACTTTTAGCAATTGGCTTAATATCTACATCATAGTCCATATTAAAATCAAATGTCATATCTGAAAGTTGGTGTCTATATTT
>USBM01000071.1 GCA_900552885.1 uncultured Clostridium sp.
CTTGAATGTACCTGCACCGATCGATGTAACCTGGAATGTACATCCTCCGATCGATACCGTATCCGGAATACTTGCACTCTTAACCTTCTTGTTCACAACACCAACAACGGCTTTTCAACACCGTTCAGTTTGAAAGAAACCTTACAGGTGTAATAAGCAACATCACTGTAATCTGCATCCTCAACTTCTAATTCATACGCAGCAGTATCCACATCTGTTAACTCAATTGAATTATTGTAATTACTATAGTTTGTATTTATCTACCGTTGCTCCGGTTGACAGCTCAACCGGTGTACCGATTGCTGTTGATACAACATTGATTTTCCTTTATGTTTTAATTTTTTGTCCATTATTCACAATAAAATTTATTAGTTATTACAGTAAGTGAATGTTTCTTCACTTTCATTTAGATTTTACAAATGTTTTCGAGAAATCTTATCTATTATTTACAGATATTGGATATAGCAGAACCAGCCGTCATACGACCATTCTAATCGTATAACGGCTGATTTCTCCACACCGACAGCAATATACTGTTTCTATTTTTTCATTGTGAGCATAACTGCTTCATCCGGAATTTCACGTACAATTCAATCAGGTCTGCACAATTCTCTCTGCCAACTTTATCACTGTTGATGAACAGATCATAGTTGGTCGGGTTAGTCCAGTCCTTACCGGTATAATACTTGTAATAATCTGCACGGTATTTATCCGTCTTTGAGATCAGACGGTTTGCCTCTGCCTCTGACACACACATTTTATCCACGATCGATTTCACACAGGCAGCTCTTGGCGCATCAATATAGATCCGATACACATTATCAAAGTATTCCAACACATGATCCGCACACTTTCCGACAATGATACAGGACTGGCTGAGTGCCAATGACCGGATGATCTGCGCCTGCAGATTGAACAGATTGATATCGGATACGAAGTCCTTCTCACTTGGAGCAAGGATCGTCTTAGTCGGAATCCCTTTTAACATCTTGGCAAACAGGCTGCCCCGCAGTCTCTCATCCGTCTCATGGAACAATGCTTTATTGATTCCACTCGCATCCGATGCCATATCCAAGATCTCATTTTCATAACATGGGATTCCCATCTTCTTAGAGAGCTCTAACGCAATGGATTTACCACCGCTGCCGAAACCTCTCGCAATCGTAATTACAAAATTGTCCATACTTCATTCCTCCTAGTCTCCCAGATATGCTTTACGAACCGCATCATCATGCAGCAGATCGTCTGCTTTACCGGATAATACAATGCTTCCGGTCTCTACAACATATCCTCTATCCGCAATCTGCAACGCGGCATTTGCATTCTGTTCTACTAACAATATGGTAGTGCCTTCATCCCGGATCGTCTTGATGATCTCAAAGATCTCCTGTACTACGATCGGAGCAAGTCCCATGGAAGGTTCATCCAGCAACAGTAATTTCGGTTCTGCCATCAACGCCCTGCCAATTGCCAACATCTGCTGTTCACCACCGGACAGGGTTCCTGCAAGCTGACTTCTTCGTTCTCTGATTCTTGGAAAGTATTCAAACACTTTTTCCATGGTTGCCTTGATCGCCGCCTTATCTTTTCGAAGATACGCCCCTAACAGCAGATTCTCTTCACACGTCTGATCACCGAATACACGTCTTCCTTCCGGTACCTGACTGATCCCGGCTCCCACGATCTTATGTGGCGGTAATTTACTGATCACGGTATCATTATAGGTAATCGTTCCACTCTTAATATGATTCAGTCCACTGATGGCACGAAGGGTTGAAGTCTTACCGGCGCCATTGGCTCCGATCAGCGTTACAATCTCGCCATCATTTACATCCAGACTAATTCCATGCAGGGCATGTATCGCTCCGTAATAGAGATCAATATTATCAATCTTTAACATAATTATGCCCCCTTTCCTAAGTACGCCTCGATTACCTTCGGATTCTTCTGGATCTCCTCCGGCACACCACTTGCGATGATCTCGCCAAATGATAATACGTAGATATATTCACACACATTCATAACCAGTTTCATATCATGTTCGATCAGCAAAACAGAGATCTTGAACTTCTCCTTGATCCAGCGGATCATCTCCGTAAGCTCTGCCGTCTCCTGCGGATTCATTCCCGCTGCCGGCTCATCTAACAGAAGAAGCTTCGGCTTCGCCGCCAACGCTCTCGCAATCTCCAATCTTCTCTGCTCACCGTAAGGAAGATTCTTTGCCAGTTCATCCGCCTTGTCATCTAACTTCATGATCTTCAGATATTTTAAAGCCTCTTCCTTCATCGTTGTCTCTTCCTTCATCTGATGAGGACTATGAAAAATGCTTCCAAGCAACGTTGTCTTTGCCTGAAAATCAAAGCTTACCATTACATTCTGTAACACAGTCAGATCCTTGAACAACCGTATATTCTGGAATGTTCTGGCGATCCGCTTGGAGGTGATGTCATATGGTTTGATTCCGTCAATCCGTTCGCCGTTGAAATCAATCTTACCACTCGTTGGCTTATACACACCGGTCAGCATATTGAAAAGCGTTGTCTTACCGGCACCATTCGGTCCGATCAGTCCAACTAAGTTATTATCTCCAATCTCCATGTTCACCATATTCACGGCGGTCAGGCCACCAAATTTGATCGTTAAGTTCTTCACATTTAACAGATTACCCATATTACTCACCCGCCTTTGCCGTCTTATCACCCTTATGCGTGATCTTTGCATATATTCTCTTGCACCAGTTTGCAATACCTTTGACCGTGATCTCTTTCGTACCAAGAATACCATTTGGACGGAAGATCATCAAAGCAACCAACATGATCGCATAGATCAGCATTCTGTTCTCCTTGAACACTTCACTAAGTCCCCGGAGGGATTCCGGAAGGAATACAAGAATCGCAGTACCAACTACTGTACCGGATACACTACCCATACCACCTAATACAACGTAGGTAATGAAGTCAAAGGACTTCGCATAGTTAAATGTTACCGGATCAATGAATGTATTGAAATGTGCATACAATCCACCGGCAAGTCCTGCCATTGCACTGCCTAACACAAAAGATATCATCTTATACTTCGTTGGGTTAATACCCATTGCCTCTGCCGCAATATCATCCTCACGGACTGACATGATCGCACGTCCCTTGGAGGAACGAATCAGATTCTTAATAACGGCAAAGCAAAGGGCTACACAGAAGAATATCGTCATCAGACTTGTTTTGACCGGGATACTTGTCATACCCCTCGCACCACCGACATAGTCGATGTTCTGGATCACTACTTTAACGATCTCTCCAAATCCTAATGTACAGATTGCCAGGTAATCACCCTTTAACCGCAGGATCGGATAACCGATCAATGCTGCAAGAACGGCAGCCGCAAGAATACCGACTAACAACGATACTCCATATGGCATATTGAATTTCTGTGTCATGATCGCTGAACCATATGCACCGATCGACATGAATGCTGCATGTCCCATGGTAAGCTGACCGGTGTATCCCAAGATCAGATTAAGGCCAAATGCTGCGATCATGAAGATTCCAGCGGTCTTAACAACACGCAATGTATAACTGTCAAGAATGCCTCTCTGGATCAGAAGTAAGGCAATTCCATATATGGCAAACAGCACACCGATGATAATCGCATATTTGATATAAGTCTTCACGATCACGCTCTTATCAAATGCTGTATCTTTCATCTGTTCTTCCATAATAATCACCTACACTTTCTCTCTGACATTCTTGCCAAACAAACCTGCCGGCTTGATCAACAGAATTAAGATCAATACGGAAAATGATATCGCATCGGACAATCCGGAACTGATGTATACCTTTGACAATGTCTCAATAAGTCCCATGACAACACCACCAAACATCGCGCCCGGTATAATACCGATACCACCTAATACCGCTGCAACGAAGGACTTCAGACCAGGCATAACGCCCATTGCCGGTGTCAGCTTCGGATACAATAATCCAACCAATACACCTGCAGTTCCAGCCAATGCCGATCCAATACCGAAGGTAATGGAAATGATCCGGTTCGTATTGATTCCCATAAGTGCTGCTGCATCAGAATCATAAGAGGTTGCTCTCATGGCTCTTCCGACCTTGGTCTTCTTGACCATCAGCTGTAACAAAATACAAAGGGCAATCGTAGTAAGCACCGCAATGATCTGATAGTTACTGATAATAACACTTCCTACATTGTAGGACTTTAATGGGAACAACTCCGGAAACGACAAGGAGTTCGGACCTGCTAAAAGGTTGGTTTTCATCAGGTTCTGCAACAGCAGTTCCACACCCATTGTAGTAATAAATAAAGTAACCTTTGGTGAATTACGCAAAGGTTTATACGCAATCTTCTCAATCAACATACCAAGGATTGCACAGGCTAACATTGCAAATACCAACGTTCCGGAGAACCCGAACCGGAACACACATACCGCAAAATAACCGGCATACGCACCAAACATATAGATATCACAATGGGCAAAGTTGATCAGCTTGATAATTCCATATACCATTGTATATCCGATTGCTATGAGGGCATACACACTTCCCTGGCAAATACCATTTACAATCTGTTGTAATAATGTATCCATAGCCATCTCTCCTAACCATCCAGGGTCCGGCAGGCAGACCATCTGATACTCACCACACGCTCCATCGCTGCTCTTATATCTTCCGAGCTGCTTCCATCCGGATATCCGGTGAATACAGATTCTGTCTGTGCCCGACTACCTGTTTATTTTATCTTGCTTCTTCGCTGGCTGCCACGCTATGGATGTTATTACAACCGTTGCGTCTCGCAGGCGCGGCTGCCTGGAGTTTATCCTATTCCTCTGGTGAGATCTCTTCCACGAAGCTGAAGGAACCGTCTTTTACCTGGTTCACAACCACGCTCTTGATCGGATCACCATTCTCATCAAACTTGTAATTTGTGGTACCACATTTCTCATCTAAGCTATGTAATGCATCTTTCACTGCATCTGCATCAGTACTTCCTGCTTTCTCGATCGCTGCCTTTGCAATATATACGGCATCATAACCTAACACTGAGAAAGAACCCGGATCTGCATCAAATTTCTCTTTGTAATCTGCAACAAAATCCTTCAGGTTATCTGACTGGATTGATACATGGTCTGTAAAATACATGCCTTCCACTGCGTCACCACCGATCTCAACCAATGCCGGGTCGGAACAAGAATCACTACTCATCAACTGGATATCAAGACCAATCTCAGATACCTGCTTTGCGATCAGACCAACTACATCATAATCATCCGGAAGATATAATACCGTTGCACCGGAATTCTTGATCTCTGTTAAGTATGACTTAAAGTCACTATCACCTGTGTTGTACTTACCTTCATATGCAATCTCACCGCCAAGTCCTTCAAATGTCTCTTTAAACTGACCGGAAATGCCGACACAATAATCTTTACCCACATCATAAAGCATAGCTACTTTATCTGCCTTCAATGTATCCTTAACAAACTTCGCTGCTACTTTACCCTGTAACGGGTCAATGAAACATGCTCGGAAGATATACTCGCCACCTTCTGCCGTTACCTTTGCATTGGTAGAACCAACGGAGATCATAATCTTCTTAGCATCATTTACAATCGGCGCCATTGCGATAGAACAACTGCTGGCATAAGAACCAAGCACCATATCTACCTTATCCTGCTCGATCAACTTGGTTACTGCATTTGGTGCAGTTGCCGGCTTATTCTCATCATCCTCAAATACTGCCTCAATCTGCTTGCCATCAATACCACCTGCTGCATTGATCTCATCAATTGCTAACTGACTACCATTCTTACAGGCAGCACCGATATTAGGTGCATTACCGGTTAACGGATATACAAAACCTAACTTAATGGTATCGCCGCTACTTGAACTACTGCTGCTTCCACCGGATGATTCCGAGGTTGCTGCTTCCTCACTACATCCAACCATAGACATACACATTGCCATAACGGCCGCTACTGCTACTACTTTTTTGAATAATCTCTTCATAATGAATTCCTCCTTCTAACTTTTGGTCTTGGTACTAAATTCCATGAACGGGTTACTAATATAAGAAAGGCGTCACGCAATATTGCGTAACGCCTTTGTTATCACACTAGAATAGGTATTCTGTTATTTTTATTGTTTGGCGAGACTTGATATTTTTTATAGTTGATTTTCAAATTAACATATCAACGCAGGCACGCTTTCGCTACTTGTCACTCGTAATGGTACTAAGCTCGAAAATACCTCGCTAAGTACCAACGGTTCCAAAGTACCTGCTTATGATATCTGTTAATTCAAAAACCAACCTGTTTACTTCCATGAGTCTCGCCATATTATAATCATGTTATATAACTTTCTTCACAAAAATTATATTCGCGCAAATGTCACTTCGAAACCTTCGGTTTTCCAGTATTCCTATTTATGCAATCATCTTATCCACCTCTGTGAGAACTTCGTCTAACATTGTCATAGCAGTGCGGAGTTCATCCTCCTTGATGATAAGCGGAGGCGCTACAATAATGATGTTCTCATGGGTATAAGTTGAGAATCCTTTTGCCTTCAACATACCGCAGATCTTACCCATCAGGTTTTCCTTGTCAGCATTGTAACCAACAAGCGGCTCCTTGGTTGCTTTGTCTTTTACAAGCTCAACGGCTGAGAACAAACCTTTGTAACGAACATCACCAACACAGGCATGTTTCTCTTTCAGGTCTTCTTCAATCTCACCCAAGATCTTACCCATGGCTCTTACATTATCAAGAATGTGGTCTTCCTTATATACATCCAATGTTGCAACACCGGCTGCGCAGGAAAGTGGATGACCACTATATGTAAGTCCACAAAGTAATTTATGATCATCGAAATAATCGGCAATCTTCTTATCTACAATCACGCCGCCAAGTGGAGAATATCCACAGGTAACACCTTTGGCAAACGTAATGATATCCGGCTTAATGCCCCAATTCTGACAGGCAAATACTTCACCGGTTCTGCACCAGCCCATCATAACCTCATCACAGATCATCATGATGCCGAATTCATCACACAGATCACGGATACCCTGCAGATATCCATCTGGAGGAATGATACATCCGTTACTACCGGTAATTGTCTCACACTCGATTGCTGCAATACTTTCCGGTCCTTCATAAATGATCTGCTCTCTCAACTTACCGATATAGAACTTTGTTGCTGCTGCATCATCTTCAAAATCAACCAGCTCTCTATATACATATGGATCAAAAAACTTGACATATCCCGGAATACCAGGCTCACAGTTAAAACGTCTCGGCTCACCGGTTAAGTTGCCTGCACCCATTGTAGAGCCATGATAAGAACGATAACGGGACATTACCTTATTTCTTCCTGTATATAATCTTGCAATCTTCAATGCATTCTCATTGGCATCAGCACCACCTAAGGTAAAGAATACCTTCTGCATATTGTCCGGTGCCAACTCAATAATCTTTCTTGCCAACTCCGACTTCACATCAACCGCATAACCCGGTCCGATAAATGGCAGCTTATGTGCCTGCTCTGCAATCGCATCCGCCACCTTCTGATTACCATAACCGATATTTAAGTTAACTAACTGGGAGCTCATATCATAATACTTCTTACCATCTGCATCATAGAAGTAAATGCCTTCTGCTTTTGTAACAACGGTTGGATCTAATGCTCCCTGTACTGACCAGGAATGAAGTACATGTTCTTTATCTAATTTCTTGATCTCTTCTTTTGACATCTCTCTCATAATACATATCTCCTTTACATCATTTCATTCTATATTAGTTATTACGAAGCACTCTGCTTTCTTATCATATGCCTCGTATTCATAAACAAGCCGTAATACCCTGCTCTCTTTACCATAATTCCTTATACATTCTCAGCACATCCTCTTTTGCGGTTGCCTTACGGGTATTGCCCGGACTTCCACTGGCGATCGCATCGTCTGCCATCTTATCCATGACCTCGAAAAATGCTTCCTTATCGACACCATATTCCGCCAATGTCGGAACCTCTAATGTCTCACAAAGTTCGATGATAGCTGTTAAGAACGCTTTCGCTGCTGTCTCATCATTCTCTTTCTCTGTCGCTACTCCGATCGCCCTTCCAAGATCCGCAAATCGTTCGTAGGTTCCGTCTAACGCAAATGTCAGACAAACCTTTAACAACATTGCATTGGATAATCCGTGTGGTACATGGAAGTTTGCACCGATCGGACGACTCATTCCATGAACTAAGGTAACGGAAGAGTTATTAATGACCACTCCTGCTTCTAATGCTGCAAGTATCATCTCTTCCCTTGCTTCCATATCTTCGCCATCGGCATAAGCTCTCGGAAGATATTTGAAGATCCGCTTGACGGCATCCATTGCAAATACATCGGTAAGAGGGGATGCCTTCTTAGAAGTATATCCCTCCACCGCATGGGTTAAGGCATCTAATCCGGTTGCATTTGTTACACTCTTTGGAGAAGATACGGTAAATGACGCATCTACAATTGCAACATCCGGTATCAGCACCGTTCCCTTTAATAACATCTTAATACTCGTCTTTGTATCGGTAATGATCGTAAACTGCGTTGCCTCCGAACCGGTTCCTGCCGTTGTCGGAATCGCAACCATCGGAGGGAGTGGATTCATAATCTCTTTTCCCATGTAATCCGCTATCTTACCGGGGTTGGTGATTAATGCTCCGATCGCTTTCATGGAATCCATTGGACTTCCACCACCAATGGCAATGAGAAAATCACATCCATTTGCCTTATAGGCTTCCACACCACCGTCGATCATCACATCATCCGGTTCTCCGGTAATATCATCATAGACCGCCCAACCGATTCCAATCTCATCTAACAGATCCGTAACAATCCTGACATTGCCGATCCGGTTCATTACTTTACCACTCACAACCAATGCCTTGGTTCCCAGTGTCCGGATCACCTCTTTGCTCTGCCCTAAGGCATCTGCTCCACTGATCACTTGTTTTGGCATGATAAACTTACTTGCCATCTGCATCACACTCCTTGTTACATTGTACAAATCATCATCTTTTGATAATGTTTATGTCATTTGTTGGGTAGATATTACCGCCATATAACCATAATGTCAAGGGTGTTTTGTTGTTTTTTAATTATATTTAGTTCATTCTTTTATCCGCCTAATAATCAAAAGCAAACAAAAAAGCCGAAGGTTTATTTTTTAAATCACCTTCGACTTATTTACCGATTATATCCTCTCTTACACAAAATTGCAAGTAGTAATTTTTGAATTATATCATTTT
>USBM01000072.1 GCA_900552885.1 uncultured Clostridium sp.
TAGAGTTGTTGAAGAAACAGGTCGATGAATATCTTTTATTTGTACAGGCATTGGTTGAGAACAATATTCTGACTTTGGATGGAATTCAGAAAGAGATGAATGCATATAAGAAGTCTGGAAGGTTTACGGCATTAGATATTGAAGCAATCAAGAGCGGAGATATCGATAAGATTGCACAGGTATTCTTAAAGAATGAGAATATTGTTCCGACTGTAACAGACTACATTGCATTAACGGCAAGAAATATGGTGCGTTTTATTGATTCTCATTTCCGGATGGAGAAGGTTGAGAAGGTCAATGAATATACAGCATCTTATGTTGCTGCACAGGAATTAGACGGAGATTATCGATTTTTTTCCGGCTTTTGCGGAGACGGTCAGGGACTCAAACTGATCGCAGAAGCATTTGCAAAGGAAGAATTTGAGACGGTAGATCTGGATGTACTGGATGCAGCATGTGAGTTTTTGAACTGTAATAATGGCTTGTATGCAACGAAATTAAGTAACGAGGATGTAGAGTTAGACATGCTTCCACCTATTATGAAAGATCAGCCTACAACGATTCATTCAGAAGGTAATATGTATAGAGTTCCGTTTTATATTCAGGATAAGCAGGTTGATCTGATCATCTGTATTGAATCAAAATGGAGTTTGAATTAAAGAAATAAGGGTAAAGAGGTAACGGATTATGGCAAATATTTTAATAGTTGATGACTCTAGAACATCAAGAAAGATCTTAAAGGGGATTTTAGAGGGAGAAGGTTATGAAGTAGTTGGTGAGGCAACGAATGGGCAGGAAGGCTATGACAGATATGTAGAACTGAAACCGGACGTTGTGACAATGGATATTACAATGCCTGTATTAGACGGAATTGAAGCACTTAAGAAGATTAAGAGTGAGTATCCGGATGCGAAGGTAGTTATGGTAACTGCGGCAGGGCAGAAGACAAAGATGGTGGAAGCAGTACAGAATGGTGCAAGTGAATTTGTATCAAAGCCATTTGAGCCGGAGCAGTTGAAGAAGATTATTGACAAAGTGATCGGATAATATTGTTATTATAAGAGAAGAGATTATCATTTGTGGTAATCTTTTCTTTTTTTTGGAAAAAAGTCGTAAGAGAAATTGACTTCACTTTCAAGTTATTATATAGTAGTAAGCGAAGTTACAATACGATGTTGAGATACTTTAGGAGGATATTATGAGTAAGGTAAAGAGAGTATACGTTGAGAAGAAGCCTGAATATGCTGTAAAGGCAAAGGAATTGTTTGATGAGCTGACAGAATATTTGGACTTGAAGATTGAAAAAGTCAGAGTGCTGATTCGATATGATGTAGAGAATGTATCAGATGATACCTATAAGAAGGCATTGAAGACTGTATTTTCTGAACCTCCGGTAGATTATGTATATGAGACAACATTTCCTTATGATCAGGGAGATAAAGTCTTTTCTGTAGAAGCATTGCCGGGACAGTTTGACCAGCGTGCAGATTCTGCAGAGCAGTGTGTGAAATTGTTAAATGAGAAGGAAGAGCCGGTTATTCGTACAGCTACCACTTATGTGATCACAGGAGATATCAGTGAGGCACAGTTTGATCAGGTAAAGGCATATTGTATCAACCCGGTAGATTCCCGTGAGACGGATGATAAGAATATTCCGGAGACTTTGATCCAGAAGTTTGATGAGCCGGCAGATGTAGAGATTTTTGAAGGATTCAAAGATATGGATGAGACATCATTGAAAGAATTATATGATTCTTTGGGATTGGCAATGACTTTCAAGGATTTCCTGCATATTCAGAATTACTTCAAAAATGATGAGAAACGGAATCCATCTATGACAGAGATCCGGGTATTGGATACTTATTGGTCTGACCACTGCCGTCATACCACATTTGCAACAGAGCTTACCAATGTTACATTTGAAGATGGATATTATAAGAAACCGATCGAAGATACTTACAAAGAGTATTTGGAAGATAGAGAAGAGTTATACAAAGGACGCGATGACAAGTTCGTATGCCTGATGGACATTGCATTGATGGCAATGAAGAAACTGCGTTCTGAGGGTAAATTACAGGAGATGGAAGTTTCTGATGAAATCAATGCATGTTCGATTGAAGTGCCTGTTACGATCGATGGTGAGGAAGTACGTTATCTGATCCAGTTTAAGAACGAGACACATAACCATCCGACCGAGATCGAACCATTTGGTGGTGCAGCAACCTGTCTTGGTGGTTGTATCCGTGATCCGTTGTCAGGACGTTCTTATGTATATCAGGCAATGCGTGTAACTGGTGCAGCAGATCCGACCAAACCTTTATCTGAGACATTAGAGGGCAAATTACCACAGCGAAAGATCGTAACAACCGCAGCACATGGTTATAGTTCCTATGGTAACCAGATTGGACTTGCTACCGGACTGGTTAATGAGGTATATCATCCAAATTATGTTGCAAAACGTATGGAGATTGGTGCCGTTGTAGCAGCAGCACCAAAGGAGAATGTAAAGCGTCTGACTTCCGATCCTGGGAATGTGATCATTTTGATCGGTGGCAGAACCGGTCGTGATGGAATCGGTGGAGCGACAGGAAGTTCTAAGAAGCATACAACGAAGTCTATTGATACCTGTGGTTCTGAGGTACAGAAGGGTAATCCGCCAACGGAGCGTAAGATCCAGCGTTTGTTCCGCAGACAGGAAGTAGCAAGTATTATTCGTAAATGCAACGATTTTGGTGCAGGTGGTGTCAGCGTTGCAATTGGTGAGCTGGCAGATGGATTGATGATCAATTTGGATAAAGTTCCTAAAAAGTATGCAGGCTTGAATGGTACAGAGATTGCTATTTCTGAGTCACAGGAAAGAATGGCAGTTGTGGTAGATAAGAGTGATGTGGATAAGATGTTAGATTACTGTGAGCAGGAGAATCTGGAGGCAGTTGTAGTAGCGGAAGTAACCGAGGATCCTCGTCTGGTTATGACCTGGAGAGGCAAAGAGATCGTGAATCTTTCCAGAAAGTTCATTGATACGAACGGTGCACATCAGGAGAGCAATGTAACCGTTGCTATGCCGGATGAGAAGAAGAATTACTTTGATCAGAAAGTAGATTTTTCTGATGTGAAGAAGACATGGCTTGATACTCTGAGTGATCTGAATGTATGTTCACAGAAGGGTCTGGTAGAGATGTTTGACAGCTCAATCGGTGCAGGAACTGTTGTTATGCCATATGGTGGTAAGTATCAGCTGACACCAACGCAGACAATGATTGCAAAGCTTCCATTAGACCATGGCAAATGTGATACCGTTACAATGATGTCTTATGGCTTAGATCCATATATGTTAAGCTGGTCACCGTACCATGGAGCAATCTATGCAGTGGTACATTCTGTTGCGAAGATTGCAGCGGCTGGTGGTGACTGGAAGAAGATCTATTTTACCTTCCAGGAGTACTTTAAGAGACTTGGTACCGATTCAAAGCGTTGGGGTGAACCAATGGCTGCTTTGCTTGGTGCTTACTCTGCACAGATGGGATTTGGTCTGGCATCCATTGGTGGTAAAGACTCTATGTCCGGATCATTTAATGATATTGATGTTCCACCAACATTATGTTCTTTTGCAATTGATGTGGCTAAGACAGAGGATGTGGTAACACCGGAATTCAAGGAAGCTGGAAGTGCTATTATTAAGCTTAATATTAAGAGAGATGAATACGGTCTTCCGGATTATGAGAATATGAAGAAGACATATTCTGCATTATATAATGATATTCAGGCAGGTAAGATCTTATCTGCATATGCGGTATCCTATGGTGGTGTTGTAGAGGCAGTATCAAAGATGGGATTTGGTAACCGTATTGGTGCAACAATTGAGGAATCTATGCCGGAAGAGAAGATGACAGCTAAAGATTATGGCGCTATTATCTGTGAGGTGAAGAAGTCGGATATTACGGATCTGACTGTACCGGCAATTGTGATCGGCCACACTACGAAGGAGCCGGTATTCCGCTACAAGGATGCTGAGATTACAATGGATGAGGCAATTGCAGCCTGGACCGATACATTAGAGAAAGTATTCCCAACTTCTTCTGACGTAAAGCAGGAGAAAGTACGGGATGATGTATATAAGACAGATGAGATTTATGTATGCAAGAATAAAGTGGCGAAACCAAAGGTATTTATTCCGGTATTCCCAGGCACGAACTGCGAATATGATTCAACAAAGGCATTTGAGCGTGCCGGTGCCGAAGTAGAGACAATCGTATTTAAGAATATGACAGAACAGAATATTCTTGATTCGGTAGAAGCTTTCGGGAAGGCGATTGCACAGTCACAGATCGTGATGTTCCCTGGTGGATTTTCCGCAGGTGATGAGCCGGAAGGTAGTGCGAAGTTCTTTGCAACTGCATTCCGTAATGCAAAGCTGAAAGATGAGATCATGAAGTTGCTGGATGAGAGAGACGGTCTGGTTCTTGGTATCTGTAATGGTTTCCAGGCATTGATCAAACTTGGCCTTGTGCCATATGGTAAGATTACATCCCAGAAGGAAGATTCACCGACACTGACCATGAACAGTATTGGACGCCATCAGTCTAAGATGGTATATACAAAGGTTGTAACGAATAAGAGTCCATGGCTTAAGAAAGCAACATTGGGTGGTGTCTATACCGTGCCAATCTCACATGGCGAGGGACGATTTGTTGCAAGCAAAGAATGGATCGATCAGTTATTTGCAAATGGTCAGGTAGCTACTCAGTATGTGGATATTGATGGTAATCCAACTATGGATGAGAACTATAACGTCAATGGTTCTTATGCAGCAATTGAGGGTATTACAAGTCCGGACGGACGTGTGCTTGGTAAGATGGCACATTCAGAGAGAAGAGATGACTCCGTTGCAATCAACATTTATGGCGATCAGAATCAGTTAATCTTCGAATCTGGTGTAGAATACTTTAAGTAAGAGGATAATTTATGTGGAGAACGAATATGTTTTCTGGTTTACATAATTATTGATCATAAAAGGTATTTTAATAGCAGAAAAACTGTACAGATATGCAAAGAAGCATAGCAGTTTTTCTGCTATATTGCGTATTGGTTGCATGAAAGGGGATGAGGCGGCGTGCAATATATTGTAACAAAAAAAGAAATGCAGGCAATTGATGCATATACAATGGATAAGATCGGTATTCCATCTGCTGTTTTGATGGAGCGGGCTGCACTTAGTGTGGTAGAAGAGATTGAACGGCTTAATGTATCTCGTGGTAGAATATTGATCGTTGTGGAAGGCGGTAATAATGGTGGAGATGGTCTGGCAGTGGGAAGAATCCTGTTAGAACGAGGATATAAGGTGGATATTTATTATATTGGAGGCTTTGAAAAAGTATCACAGGGATTCCAACAGCAATGGAGCATATTACATCATATGGGAGTTCGATTTCGAAAGACAATTCCGAATAAGGAATATGCCGTGATCGTGGATGGAATATTTGGGGTAGGTCTTTCGAGAGAAGTACAGGGCGTTCAGAAAAAAGCAATTGAGGCAATGAATCATATGGATGCTATTAAGGTTGCGATTGATATACCATCCGGTATTGATGCGACGACGGGAGAAGTGTTAGGAACAGCATTTTATGCGGATTATACAGTTACATTTGGACTGAAGAAACTTGGAATGTTCTTCTTAGATGGAATTGATGCGTGTGGTACGGTGATCTGTAAGCCGATCGGATTTCCTGCACAGGCGGTTGCGCATGTCAAGCCGATGATCTACGCCTATGACAACAGTGATCTGGATAAGCTGCCGAAGAGAGTCAACAACTCGAACAAAGGAACGTATGGAAGAGTAGCGGTGATTGCAGGCAGCAAGAATATGTCAGGGGCTGCATTTCTTTGCTCGAAAGCAGCGTATTCAACCGGTGCAGGACTTGTGAAGATCTATACGCATGAGAGTAACCGGACAATCCTGCAGTCACAGTTACCGGAAGCGGTTATGATGACATATGACGATTATGAAGGGGCGCTTGCATGTATCGAGGATGCTTTACAATGGGCTACCGTAATTGTGGTTGGCCCGGGACTTGGCGTGGATACCGTATCGGAACGAATGCTGTATGAGCTTTTGATGAATGCAGAGGTTCCGATGGTTGTAGATGCAGATGCACTTAATATATTATCGAACAATATAGAGTTATTAAGAACCTCTTCGGTGCAGATCATTATGACACCGCATATGAAGGAAATGAGCCGGCTGATTCAAAGACCGGTAGAAGAGATTGCAAAGAACCGGTTTGTCATTGCGAGGGAGTTTGCAAAGAAAATGCAGGTAACATTAGTGCTAAAGGATGCCAAAAGCATTGCAACGAATGGTGGTCAGCAGACCTATATGAATCTGGCAGGGAATAACGGCATGTCAACAGGAGGTTCCGGCGATGTATTAGCAGGTATCATTGCAGGTATGTTAGCCGGTGGGCTGACGCTTGCAGATGCAGCCAGAATGGGTACTTATGTTCATTGCCGTGCAGGTGATCTTGCCGCAGAACACAAGGGCAATTATGCAATGTTAGCTTCAGATATTATATCCTATATAGGGGAGGTCATGAGACATGAGTAAATACTATAGAATACAGGCAGATATTGATCTGTCTGCGATACGGAAGAACATTGAGACGATGAGAAGCCGTATTCCGGCAGGAAAGAAGCTGTTAGCAGTGATCAAGGCAAATGCTTATGGTCATGGTTCAATTGAGGTAGCCAATGCATTAGATGATCTGGCTGATTATTACGGGGTTGCCTGTATAGATGAAGCAGTGGAATTGCGTCTCGCGGGAATTACCAAACCGATCCTGATCTTAGGAGTGACGGATGAGAGCTTGTTCCCGGATATTGTCAAGTACAATATTACGCAGACCATCTTTACACTAGAACAGGCAAAAGCACTTTCCGAAGAGGCTGGAAGACAGGGCAAGGAAGTAAAACTGCATATCAAGATTGATACCGGAATGAACCGGATCGGCTTTGCCTGTGTGAAGGAAAGTGTACCGGAGATTGCAGCAATCCGTAAGCTTCCGAATCTGAATGTAGAAGGAATCTTTACGCATTATTACAAGGCGGATGCCAAGGATAAGTCTTTGGCATATGCCCAGCTAGAAAAGTACACCCGGATGGTGAAATGGTTAGAGGAAGCAGGTGTTACCTTTGCAATCCGGCATATTTCAAACAGTGCAGGCATTATGGAGATGCCAAATGATACTTATGATATGGTGCGCTCCGGCATTTCAACCTATGGTCTGTACCCGTCAGACGAGATGGATACAGAATTGAATGTGCTGTATCCTGCCATGGAACTGAAATCCCATGTTACTTATGTGAAGAAAGTTCCGGCAGGTCAGACGATCGGATATGGCGGAACCTATACAACACCGGAAGAACGAACCATTGCAACGGTTGGTGTTGGATATGCAGACGGATACCCAAGGGCGTTGTCCAATCAGGGAAGAATGTTAGTCCGGGGACAGTATGCACCGATTGTGGGTCGTGTCTGCATGGATCAGACAATGATTGATGTTACAGATATCCCGGAGGTTCAGACAGGTGATGAGGTTGTATTAGCGGGAACGCAGGGTGACAACCGGATATCGGTGGAAGAATTAGCGGATATGTCAGCCAGCTTTAATTATGAGTTTGTCTGTGATGTGAACCGGCGTGTGCCACGAATCTATTATAGAGATGGCAAGGTGGTAGAGGTGAAGAATTACCTGTTTCCTGAAGAATGAGGAAATCTGTCACGAATGGAATAGAGTCTGAATACAATGGTAATACTTAGAGTACCTGATGCGAAGAACAGCCGCACATGGGTACGATACATAGAGTGCGTGTACAAGGCAGACATCAGGAATCTATAATTGGAGAGTGGTACCATTGTTAGTGACAAGAGGGGATATCTATTACGCAGATTTACGACCGGTTGTTGGTTCGGAACAAGGTGGTGTCAGACCGGTATTGATCATACAGAATGAAGCAGGAAACCGTCACAGCTCGACTGTGATCTGTGCAGCAATTACAAGCAGACAGAATAAGGCGAAGATTCCGACACATGTGGAGTTGGCGGCAAGCCGGTGTGAGATTGCAAAGGATTCGGTGATATTATTAGAGCAGGTACGGACAATTGACAAACAAAGACTTCGGGAGAAGGTATGTCATTTGGATGATGAGATTATGTACAATGTGAATCAGGCATTGAAGATTAGTCTTGCATTATAAGAATGACTGTTAAAATCTGGTTAAATAAGTTGACCATTTTACAAAAACGTGATATATTCCATAGAACGTAGCAAGTATTGAAATACGGTAAATGCAATTAGATATGCATTTGATCTGTTATATCTGATTGCAGAAAAGCAATTGAGAGAGGAAGGTTATACATGGCAATTGGTGGGCCCGGAAGCCTGAAAGCATTATTTAATAAGAAGAATGGGGAAGACCAGGCAGAGGCAGTAGAAGAAGAGATTCGTTCCATTATTGAAGAGGGACACGAACAGGGTGCAATCGAGACAGATGAAGCAGAGATGATATCCAATGTGTTTGAATTTGGTGACAAGGAAGCAAGGGATGTCATGACGCCAAGACAGAAGATTGTAGGAATTGAATCGGATGTGGATATTACAGAGGCGTTAGATATTATGCTTGAGAATTCATACTCCCGTTATCCAATCTATGAAGAAGATATGGATAATATCATCGGAGTATTACATATCAAAGAAGCGGTTGCAGCGTATTTACAGGATCCACATCAGATTGTAAGAGAATTAGGTGGGGAACCGTTCTACATTCATCCGACACAGAAGATCAGCAAGCTGTTTAATGAGATGCAGGCGAATAAGATTCACATGGCAATTGTAGTGGATGAATATGGACAGACAGAAGGGATTGTTGCATTAGAGGATATCTTAGAAGTGATCGTAGGAGATATCTTAGATGAGCATGACGAGGAAGAGACAGACATACGCAAATTAGCGGAAGGTCAGGGTTATATTGTAAATGGCAGCACGGAGTTGGAAGAGTTGGAAGATCTGTTCGGGATTACTTTTCCGGATGAAGATATTGATACGTTGAATGGATTCATGCTATATGAGTTAGGACATTTGCCGGAGGACAAAGAATCCATCCAGATTACTTATCAGGGCTTTGTGTTTATTGCAATTGCAAGGCAGGGAAGAATGATCAGTAAAGTACGGATCCGTAAGGTGCCGGAAGTGGAAACTGTGAATGAAAAAGAATAGAAAAAGCCAATATAGACTTTGAA
>USBM01000073.1 GCA_900552885.1 uncultured Clostridium sp.
CATCAGCCTGTTTTCGCTGTATTCTTTCGTCCTATATTCAACGACAATCCACTTTATTGTAGCACAACTTCATTGTTTACTCAACACTTTATCAAGTATTGCCGCCAATGGCTCCATGGCATTTTTCTCTTCTTCCACAGTATTTGTCTGGGCCCCTGCCTCAATCAGGCAAGCCCTCGGCATCAGATGCATATTGAATCGTAAACTTCTCACATAGATCTTTCTTACATAATCTCCATATAATTCCTTTCCGGCCAGATACATCTGAAAACTAAATGCCAGGTTCTCATTCCGGTAAGGATTATACAGATACGCAATCTCCCCATTTCGATTAGACCGGCTGACTCCATTTAAAAACATGATCTTCGCTGTCTGCTTTCCGTTAATATCCGTCACAAGCCGGATATCTTCATCCACTCCATCCCGATGCAGATCAATCACCACCTCTATTGACGGATTTGCCTCTAATATCTTTGAGACATTTGCGTATGCCATCTCATATGCACGATTCCGGTCTAAAGCGCCATCGATCACGTCATATAACGTCTCATCATGATATGTAGCGATACCATATTGTTTTTCTAATATTTCTTCTAAATATGCACCCACACCTATAATGGTATCTTCTTTCACACCCTCCCTGCTGTCCGCAAAGCTTTCTGATCCATGTGTATGATAAATAAGGATCTTGTCCGTACTCATGTCCCGAAGATCTGAAACACGAAGATCGGTATCTAACAGATTATTCATTGTCATTTCTTCTGCAGACAGACTTGTATTACTGTCTACAACAAATATCTTATTAAGCAGGAACTCCGGTTCACTTAATTTCTCCCTTGTATACGTTGTTCCGACCGTCTCATTTGTCACCGGTATGGCATGTTCCGTTGTTGCCGGATGTTCTTCCACTGCAAGATCGGTATTTACCGGCACATCTCCTTCATCCTCATAAAACCACTCCGGCACATCATATCCACTGATATAAGCCGCCTCCTGTACTCCATATTCTTTTTCATATGTAAAAAGCGGAATCATCATTGATGTGACATATTCCGTCAGATGTTTGACAGAATCTATCGGAATACCCATAAGAAACCATGTCAGGAACAATACACTCACCAACTTACATTTCCGCTTTCTTTTTGGATTGTTCTGATTATAATTCATACTATCATCATATTCAGTCTTTCCTTATTGTATGTCATCACGCCACAAAAACAGCCTGATTAATTGCCTCTGAGATCGTATAACTGATTCGTTTTACTGCCTCATCAATATCCTTTGGTGTCACAAACATGTCTTCCAGATAAGGTGTCACCATCTCACATGCGAGTTGATACCGTTCTTCCTCGTTAAATTTCTTCAGCACATTTTTTGCCGACTGTTTACCGATTGCATCTACTAATACATCCATCGCATCGTTCACGATCGTTGGCACGGCAATTACTGTCGGCACCCCAATTGCCAGCACCGGGATCCCCACACTTTCCTCATTGATCGCACTCCTATGATTGCCTACCCCGGATCCCGGCGTAATTCCGGTATCTGCCAACTGAATGGTCTTATTCAACCGATCCGACTCTCTTGCCGCTAATGCATCAATCACGATCAACAACTCCGGTTTGATCTCATCGATCAGTGCCTTCAATACCGTAACCGCCTCCATACCGGTCTGTGCCATAACTCCCGGTGCAATCGCACTTATTTCCGCACTATGTGAAATGATCCCTTCCTTTAATAAATGTCTCGTCACATATAAATTGTCGATTACAAACGGCCCTAGTGCATCCGGTGTCACTTCTCGGTTACCAAGTCCCGCTACCATGATCCGTTTCCTGTTTCCTACAAATTGCCGCAGATGTCTGGCTAACACCTCCGTCATCGGCTTGTGAAACTCCTCATCCGCCCTCCGAAGCTGTTCACTTTCCAATGTAATATATGTTCCAACCGGTTTTCCTAACTGCATCGCTCCCTGCTCATTTTCAACTACAATACGAACTTCCTTAATATCGGTATCTCCGTTATTTTTTGTCATTACATGAACACCTCTGATCGGTTCATCACTTTGAATCTCCTCTTTCATCTCTACAGCTAAGTCTGTTCTTCCACGCATACAGATTACCTCCTTCTTACATTCCTATACAAGCTATTTCCACTTGTTGGAATATTTATTCATTTCTGCCTCTTTCATCCTGTAATTTTTGAAAAAGATATGTCAAGCATTTTTGAAAAAGATATTGACAAAGTATGGAAGATTATGTATGATAAGCAAGTATGTTTACATTAGATTGTCCGTGTCCGGTTTTAATGTAAAACCATAACATATATCATATTTAGAGAATGGAGGTGTTTTCATTGGCTAATATCAAATCTGCAAAGAAGAGAATTAAGGTTATCGAGACAAAGACTTTAAGAAACAAGATGGCGAAATCTAAGTTAAAGACTATCATCAAGAAGTTCGAGGCTGCTGTAGCTGCCGGCGATAAGGCTGCTGCGGAAGCTCAGTTAAAGGTTTGTACATCTGAACTTAGCAAGGCTGCTGCTAAGGGCATCATGCACAAGAATACCGCTTCTAGAAAGATTTCCCGTTTAGCTGCCGCTGTGAACAAGATGGCATAATGGCAAGTATAGAACGCACAAGGCTATCACGTATGTGATAGCCTTATTTTTATCCTTCTATCTTCATTTTCCACAGAATCCAACAATCAGTAACTCCACACCGACAATATCCTTAACCCGGCCGGCTTTAATATGCTGCTCGGTATCCTGACACTGCTCTACCATATCCCGTAATTGTTCAAAGGTATATTGCGCTGCCTGTGAAGCATACTTTTTCACACTGAACGGCGGAATTGCACAAGTGGCTGCAATCTCTTTGTTATTCTTACCACCTTTTGCCAATGCCGACACCTGCATCAGAATGTTAAAATGTCTCAATAACATACGAAGAATCCCGATTGGTGCTTCCCTTAACGCCAACAGATCCCGATATAGGGAAAGTGCCTGATTCCGGTTATGGGTTCCGATCGCATCTAACATGGCAAACATCTTACTTGTTGCCTGGCTGACACACACCGTCTGTACATCCTGCACTGTTATACAGGGATCCTCATACTTATAGCAAAATAATTTCTCTAATTCGTTACGAAGCAACAGCATATCCGTTCCCATATGCTCTACGAAATAGAAGATTGCTGTATCGTCCATCGACTTGCCCTCTTCTTTACATAACCCCTTGATCCATGCCAATAACATCTTCTCATCCGGCGTATTCATCTCACAGGCATACCCGTTCTTGCTGATCCACTTATACAGTCGATTCCGTTTATCTACTTCCGATTCTAAAAATACAATGTGGGTAGAATCAGGTAACTCTTCTAATTGTTTTTCAAAATTATCCGGTGTCTTCTTAAACAGACTGGTATTCTCTACTACGATCACCCGTTGCTCTGCAAAAAAAGGCAGTGTATTGGCAATCTCCAACATTTCCTGTACGTTGAGACCATTTCCATGAAATCCGGTAACATTCATGTTATCTTCGGGGTCTGCCAATGCTTTGATCAATTTGTCCCTATATTGATGTTTCAGGTAGTCTTCCTTACCAAATAACAAATAACAGCCTTTGATCTGACCACTCTGAATATCCTGATTAATATTCTTCATATATGCTATATCCCACTTTCTATCTTACAGTACGAATCCGATACTGCCTCCCGTCTGAGTCTATCGTAATTCCTCCCACATCTTTTGTCAAATAAATCTGTTTACAATATTTCCTTAACCGTTCCATAACTTCCCGTGCCGGATGTCCATATCGGTTCTTAGCTCCTACCGAAACCAATGCGGTTTGAAATGATATTCGTTGCAGGAATTCTTCTGAAGAAGCAGTTGCCGAACCATGATGTGCCACTTTCAACACGGTAATCTGTTCCGGCAGCTCCGGCAATAACTTAGCCTCAATCTCTGCATCCATATCTCCCGTAAATAATGCTGTAAATTTTCTATATTGCATGTATAATACCATACTTCCCTGATTCTTATCCTCATATCCCCTCTTCTCCGGGCTCATACAAAGAAAGGAAACCTCTCCTATCTTAACCTGATCTCCGGTCTTCATATAACAGATTACACTTCCCCTTTGTTTCGCTTTTGCTACTAACTGCTGATACGCCTCATCCGGATTCGTAATAGCCGGCATTACCAGATACCGAATGGTTACCGTTGGTTCTTCCAAAAGCTCCGCAATTCCACTATAGTGATCGCTGTCACTATGTGAAACAAAGACATAATCCAACCTTGCACCACCGTAATATTTGATACCATTTTTCAGCACATAAGAGCCAACCTTCTTCATAGAACTGCTGCCACCATCGATCAGTATATTCTCTCCCGACGGCATTTTTAGAAAAATGCCATCCCCCTGTCCCACATCAAACATGCATATGCGCAACGATCCCGGCAGATAAAACAATCCAAACAGACTTAAAAGAAAGCAAAGAAACATCATCTGCATCCGATAGCGCTGTCGATATCCCATCCATACAACCACTGCCAGTAACAGATAATATCCAACGATCCACATCACGCCCGGCCTTCCCGTACAGATCGTATGTCCCGGAATCTGTTCGCAGCATCTGCAAAGAAACTGATAACATGCAAAAATTCCCTTTGCCGGGAATGCAGTTACCACACCGAACGCAAGACTCACACTTCCAAGTACGGCTGTTACTATCAAAAAGAATAACAATATACTCATAAGCGGCACTACGATCAGATTCAATAACACACTATATACCGGAACCTCATAGAAAAAGTAAAGCATGATCGGAAGCAGCACGAGCTGTACACTTATACTCACAAGCATTCCATCCAACACTTTCGGTAAATTCGGAAACCACATACGAAAAGCCGGCTGTACAACTGCTATTCCGATCACAGCTCCAAAGGACAGCAGAAACCCTGTCTGATTCAGCTGATTCGGCTGATATAGCAACATAAGCAACATTGCCGTAGCAATTGCCGTCAGGCTGTCATATTTTCTTCCTGTTATATCAGCTCCTATGGATATGATCAGCATAACAACCGCACGCAAAGTTGCTCCGGTAAGACCTGCCATCATTCCATATAACAGAATAAAAACAATACCAATTCCTGCAGCAACCGGATAGCTTCCGGACCATTTACGCAACAGCTGATACAGTGTCCCGCCAAGCATGGCAATATGCAATCCGGAAATTGCAATCAAATGTGCAATTCCATTTCTCTGATATAACTGTTTCACATCTGCATCCAGATTCGTCCGGTCACCTAACACCATTGCCCCTGCCAAAGAAGCATCTGCTTCCGAGAACAACTGTGCATAGATCTGTGCAATATGATCTCTCACTGTATATAACGCCGCTTTAACCGAATATCTCCGGGAATCCATTGTATGGATCCTCACCTGTTGCAATGAGAATATATTGCCTTTTCCAAGCTGATAATTTCTCTCATCAAAACCGCCCGGATTAGATGCTGTCTCAAAATTCCTTACCGTTCCCGTTCCTTCCAGATAGCATCCAATGGAATATTCATCCTCACACTCGATCCATATCCGGCAACGGATTCCTATCTGCCCCAATCTGCTGACAGCTACCTGATACCGCGTTCCTTTTGTCCGAACTTCCACATCCGTGATCCTGCCACAAAAAGAAAGCAGAGTACCATCCTCCACTGTGCAGATCTGTTGTTTATACTGCTCATAACCGTAGGCAGCAGCTCCCAATAAAAAAAACAACATGCCTATATATAACCATCTTTTATTAGAACAAATATAGGAATTCTTTCCAAAGGTAATAACGATCAGTAAGCCCGCCGCTACTGCTCCTATGCACCACACAGATCCATATCTTATAGCAACTTCCCCAAGCACGAACAAGATAACCCAGCAAAGCACAGGACGTTTCACTTATTCCGTTGTATCCTCCTCAATCAAGTCTAAATTACGTTCAAAAATTCCGTCAAACTCCATAGTTTCCCTAAAATACTGCTGTTTCTCACCATTCTTTAGAAATTGTACCTTCGAAACCGTCGGCAGCTCAACTAAAGAGATCACAATAGAATATACAATAATATCATTCTTCAGAGAATTATCTGTATTATAGAATTCATCACTTAAATCCACATAACAGATACCATCTTTTACTGAAATATTCCGGATTGTAGTATCCTTTGGCACAGTCCGGACATAACCATCCCTGTCCGGTCCTTCGATCAGTGACTCAACAACAAGACGATCTAAGGATGTTGTATTGGAAATCTCAACAGACTTTCGATATTCTTTCAATGCATCTCCTGCTTCATTGGCAAAGTATAGGATAATTGCACCTTTCTGCTTATACCCATTCTCTCCTCCAAACGACATGGTAAATGAATCCTGATCAAAATTCTCACTCACCGTTGCTGTCTCCGGATCCGAACTGGCAAGATCCGTAAGTGACAGCGTAACGCTGTTCACTTGCGGCAGTTGCAACAATGTCTTAACCACACAAGTCTTAAAGAACAATAATGACTCTGCATCAACGGAGGAATATGCCACATTAAACATTAATTCTATCCGTCCATGATGATGCTCGGTATTGCAGCTTGTATACGAAATTCCCTCCGGTACAGATGCCTGATACTCCGCTGTAGTAGCTGCCCCCGATAACCGCCCTACTAATTCTTTCACCTGAGCTGCCAGTTCTCCCCGTTCCTTTAGTGTATATTTCTCTTTGATAACATCCGTCTTATCTCGGTTAACATAATATAAATAAATCTGATCTTTCGCTAAGGTCTCCTGTGTTGTCACCTGTTGTCCGTTCTGTCCGCAGCCGGCCAACAAAGCCAACAACATACACAGTATCATGCCCAACCTTTTTCTCATACCTTTCATTCCTTTCATTCCGCCACTATATTACGTATATATGATTCCAATCTTCCTAATCTGACCATCAACTAACATATTTCAGCGGAATACGCACGGTAAAAGTAGTTCCTTCACCCGGCTCTGAATATAACTTGATCGCACCTTTATGCATCAGAATCGCATTCCTTGTAATGGCAAGTCCCAAGCCGGTTCCTCCGGTCTCCCTGCTTCGTGCTTTATCTACACGATAGAAACGCTCAAATACCTGCGCCTGACATTCTTCCGGAATTCCTACGCCATTATCCTGAACCTTAACATAGAAGAATTTGTGATCCGCATTCAGGGATACATGCACGCTTCCTCCATCTTCATTATATTTAACCGCATTCTCAATAAGATTGGAAAAGGCAAGTGATATCTTCACCTCATCTACCTCTCCAATGACTTCCCGAAAACTCTCAAATACCACTTCAATGTTACGTTTCGCTGCCAAAGGCTTAATTCTCTTTAATAATAATTCAAGCAACGCATTGATATTCACCGGCTCAATATTAAGACCTGCTGCCTTCTTATCCATCTTAACCAATGTAAGCAGATCGGTGATAATCTTATTCTCCCTGTCAATCTCCTCTACGATATCCGTCATGAATTCCCGATACACTTCATTCGGAACTTCTTCCTGCATCAACAAGGAATCTGCCAATACCTTCATTGAAGTAATTGGCGTCTTCAATTCATGTGACACATTTGACACAAATTCCTGTCTGGAATCCTCTAATACCTGCATCTTGTTCAACAATACATTAAAGGAATCTGTTAATCTGGTCAGTTCATTAAATCTGCTTTTCACCTGCAAGCTCTCTAAATGTCCCTGATTCAGCGTCAGAATCTGTTCATTTAATATCTTAATATCTTTCACACTGATATTAGCAATAATAAAAGCCGCAACACACGCAAGCACCGCGAACAGAATGATCAGTATATTTGCCTGCCTGGCAATATATACATTCGTATCATCAATATCCTTCAAAGATACCATGGCGATCATCACACCATTCGTTACCTTCTCTGAATTAACAATTGGCACAATGATCTCTGCGTAATCATCTAACATCCGGATGTTCTTATCCTTCTCCCCACGCATTACATGAACTACTTCATCATAGATCATATAGTTGTTCTGATCGATCGTATACGTATCTTTTACAATCTTATAGGTAGAATCCATGACCAGTATTCTTCCATCCCATACATTTGCAAGCTGATCAATCTCTACATTCAGATTGCTCTGCATCGTGTCAATCGTAAACTGATTGGCTAAGATCTGATTACCAAGAATGCTACATTGATTCTGTACCAGCTGCAGCTTCTCTTCCATTGACTTATCCGTATAGGAGTGTTTTAGCACAATATTAAATACAAGCATTGCACCGACAGCCAGCAGAAAAAAAGATAAAAAAACCAGCATCTTAAGACTGCGAAACGGGTTCGTCTTCTCTCTATTTCTTAAAATAGTAACCAACTCCCCACTTTGTCTGAATATACTTTGGATCACCCGGATTGGTCTCAATCTTCTCCCGTAGTCTTCTTACATGAACATCAACCGTTCTCCCATCTCCTAATGCATCACTGCCCCATACTGCTTTCAGCAGATCATCACGGGAATATACCTTGTTCGGATGAAAAAGTAATAGTGTGAGAATATTGAATTCCTTTGCAGTCAGATTAATATCCTTCCCTGCAATAGAGACTCTTCGGCTTTCCAATTCAATCGTCATATCCCCCTCTGTCAATAGCTTTGGGTGTTCCGCAACAGGTGCCTTTTTCTGATTTCTTCGGATAATTGCCTTAATCCTTGCCTTCACCTCTAATATATTGAATGGTTTGGTAATATAATCGTCAGCACCGTATTCCAGTCCCAAGATCTTATCCATGTCATCACCTTTAGCTGTTAACATAATGATCGGAACATCAGAAAATTCCCGGATTGCCTGACACACTTCAAAACCGGACAGACCCGGCAGCATAACATCCAAAAGGATAACATCAAATTCACTATTCTTAGCAAGTTCTAACGCATCCTCACCATTATAAGCTGCGGTCACCTGCATCTCGTCCTGCTCTAAGGAAAACTTAATGCCTTTCACGATCAACTTCTCATCATCTACAACTAATACTTTTTTCATTCCCAACTCTCCTCTATACTATCAAAAGAACCTCTATACTTTGATACTGTTCTTAATCTTGTCAAATACGCCTTGTTTAATATCATCCGTTATAGACCCGTACATTCGGACTTTTCGTCAGCAGACGTCACTCTGCATACTAG
>USBM01000074.1 GCA_900552885.1 uncultured Clostridium sp.
AACAAAATAGAAAACAATAAATTAAAAAATGAAGGTAGAGTATATTTTTTAAAAAAAAAAAAAAAAAAATATATGGGTTTATGATAAGATATAAACACTTTAATACTTTTATGTGTTAAAGTGGCATGTGGGTAATGGATAATAAGACAGAAACAACCGGGAAATAGTTGATTTGTTAAACGGATGAACTCGGGCCGGAGTGGATCAAAGGAGAGAAGAGATGAAAGAGTTATCGAATTTAATGGGATTTCGTCCATCTGTAAAAGTAGTGGATGCAACCTTACGGGATGGTGGATTGGTGAATGATTTTCGCTTTTCTGATGAGTTTGTAAAAGCGTTATATAAGGCAAATCTTAAAGCAGGTGTGGATTATATGGAACTTGGTTATCGGGCAGATAAGAGCATGTTTGATGTTGACAAGTTTGGAAAGTTAAAGTTTTGTGATGAGGATTATATCCGGAGCATTGTAGGAGAGAATGACACAGACTTAAAGCTTGCGATCATGGCCGATGTTGGAAGGTGCGATTACAGAAATGACATCATTAACAAAGAAGACAGTGTGATCGATCTGGTTCGGGTAGCAACATATCTGCATCAGATGCCGACGGCATTAGATGTGATCAACGATGCCAAAAAGAAAGGATATGAAGTGACCTGTAATATTATGGCGATCTCGAATGCACAGGAAACGGATCTGAAAGTGGCATTGGATGAGCTTGGCAGATCTCCTGTTGATGTAGTGTATATCGTGGACAGTTTCGGTTCACTGTATCCGGAACAGGTGGCACGGATAGCTGATATATATTCTGAATTTGCCATGAAATATAACAAGAAGGTTGGTATTCATGCACATGACAATCAGAGACTTGCATTTGCCAATACGGTAGAAGCTGTGGGTGATGGCGTCGACTGGTTAGATGGCACTTATATGGCGATGGGCCGGGGAGCCGGTAACTGTGCGATGGAATTGCTGTTAGGATTTCTTCGTAATCCGAAGTATAATCTGTACCCGGTATTGCAATTTATTGAGGATTATATGGTTCCTTTGAAGGAAAACGGCTGTGTATGGGGATATGACCTGCAATATCTGCTGACAGGAATCCTCAATCAGCATCCGCGAACAGCAATCGCTTATACGAAGGAGCAGAGAAAAGATATTACAGAATTCTATAAGGAAGTAGTAGCACAGGATTAGATATAGGAGTTAATGATTCGTTATTAAATGCGGATTGTTAACTCTTTTTTTAATAAACGGGTTGACAATTAAAGGAAAGTCGGGTATTCTTATCCGGATGAATGTTAACCGATATAATAATGAAAGGTTGACATTTGGACAGGAGGTGTGGAAGCTGAACGGTTTCTTGCAACTGGTAAAGGCATTAGCAGTATACAATGACGGTGCGTTTGATGGTTATGTGATCGCCAGGGTATTATGGAACATAGGCGGAGAATGTGTCTGTGTGGATACAACACTGGTCAGACAAAGACCTGGTTATGCGGTGATCCGGGTGACAGGAAGAGATCAGGATAAGAATGAGACGGGATTTCTGCAGATTACGTTATGGAAACCAAAAGCACAGGGAGAGTCTTTAGCAGAACATTCGGAACAGAAAGGAATGCAACGGAGTGTCATGCAGGAAAGGATGCAAAAGGATTGTTCAGATGCAGATGGTACAATAACAATTATGCAGGAGCAGATTGATCAGTATCTGGATCTGGTGCAGGATACGAACCCGATCCATCGTGGCAGCAATGCGATCGTTCCGGGATTATATATGCTGTATGAGTTACAGGATCGAAAGCTGTTGCAGGAATTCTTCGCAGGACATGCATGCTATGAGGCGGTATTTCATCAGCCATTACCGGTAGGAATAGCCTGTCAGGTTAATGTGACGAATGCTCAAGTATGGCTTGCTGCGGCAAACACCACCTATTTCACAATTCACAAACGTGTTGAGTAAGGAGAAAGATATGGATAAGAAGAGATTATCAACCCCACAGATTACAAAAATTGCATTGATGATAGCATTTGTAAGTGCAGCATCTTACCTGCGTATTCCGCTGCCATTTTCAGAAGCTGCGATCACCGGTCAGACATTGGCTGTCAATCTGGTTGCTTTGACTTTGTCGCCGTTAGAAGCATTTATTACAATGTTTTGCTATTGGCTGTTAGGTGTAGTTGGCGCACCGGTATATGGTGGCGCATCCGGTCCGGGGAAGATGTTTGGTCCGGCCGGTGGATACTTTATAGGTTTTATTGTGGCAGTTGTGTTGATCGCATGGTTACGCGGTAAAAAGTACAATATTGTGCGTTATGCACTTGTGGCAATTCTGATCGGTATTACGATCATTGACGGAGCCGGATTCATATGGATGAAGTTTGCGGCAGGAATGACCTGGAAGGCTGCTTTCTTTGCAGGATTTGTACCATTTATTCCGTTGGATATCGTGAAATGTATTGCGGCTGTTCTAATTGCAAAGCCTGTTCAGGTAGCGTTCTATGCGATGGAAGACAGTATGGGACGTGGCGGTAAGAAGAAAGTGAAGGAAGTATAATAGGATGCGAGAGCCAGAAGCGGATAGTAATGTATGGTTACATACAAATTGCTATCTGGCAGCATTGGATGGAGACAACTTACGGTAAGGGATAAGTTGTGATACGGTAGTGAAAGGTTGAGAAGAAGGAACTCCTGAGATGATATGATGATTAAGGGGTTGCTTCTTCTTTTATGCTTGATTATACGATGGCAAATGAAGCATAAAATGTATACAGAAAGGTACAGAATATGAAACGCGTTGGTATTGTTGGAGGACTTAGAACTTACATAGGAGTAGAGGGTGGAATGTACCGTAATGTGAGCGCAGAGCAGTTGGGAGCACATGTGTTGCGGCAGCTTCCGGCACGCTGCGACATACCGGTGGAAGACATTGATATGGTCATTGCCGGCAATGGAGTAGGTGGCGGGGGCAATGGGGCAAGACTGGCATTGCTAGAGGCGGGATATCCACAGGAGATATCCGGCATTACGGTAGATGTACAGTGTGGCTCCGGGTTAGAGGCGATTGCTGTGGCGGCAGCGAAGATTGAGGCGGGACTGGCAGACGTGATTGTGGCAGGTGGTATGGAGAGTGCATCAACGAAACCGACCAGAGTTCATAATGAAAGACATCCTGATTACTGTGCAGGACATCCGGTATATTCTGTTGCAAAGTTTGCACCCGGAATGCAGGACGAACTGGCAATGTTAAAAGGTGCAGAACGGGTGGGGAGAAAATTAACTGTAGATAATAATGATCTGGCACAGTATGTGATCACAAGTCATCAGCGGGCAGTAAAAGCGGCAGAACACCGATTGTTGGACGATATATTGGCAGATCCGTATTGCGGAGCAAATGAAGAAGAACTGCAAAAAGCAAGAAATTGTGATGAAGGGATCAGACCGAAAATGTCGGAATGTTTATTGCAAAGATTGCCGGCACTGGTTCCGGGTGGACAATATGTGACAGCAGGAACAGTGAGTCTTACGAACGATGGGGCAGCATTTGTTGTATTGTGTTCAGCAGAATATGCAGGTATGCATGGGCTGTTGTGGGAGGCAAGGCTTGTGGATGTGGTGTCAGTTGGAGCAGATCCGGATTGCAGTCCGGAAAGTATGGTGCCGGCAATCCGTCAACTGTTAAAGAGGAATGCTCTGACAGCAGAACAGATTACGGCATGGGAATACAATGAGGCCTTTGCGGTAATTGATGAGATTATGGTGCGGACATTCGGTGAGCATACGGATCGGTATAATATATATGGTGGTGCGTTGGCGTATGGACATCCGTATGGGGCATCCGGTGCGATCATTACACTGCATTTGTTACAGGCACTCCGGCAATTAGAGGCTCCGGAATCTGTAGGTGGAGTGGACAATGTTCAATCGGAAAGAACGATTGAAACGGAAATAAAACGTAAATATGGAATTGCGGCGGTGTCTGCGGCAGGAGGAATTGGAACAGCCATGCTGTTGGAATGTAAGGAAAAGATGCATAAACGCAAGGAAGAGGAACAACAGGTGGCAGGATATAGGATAGATGAACAAACGGATAAAAATCTGCAGGATGAAGGAAGCACAGGTTATTGGAGTATGCTTTGCGAACAGCCGGAAAATCGCATTATGATTGTTGAGGACGATCATATGATCACATATGGACAAATGGCGGAAAGAGCATCCCACATGCGGAAGCAGATACAGAATGAAAGAGGGGATAAAGGGAAATCTTTGGCGAAAGATTTTAAACGGCTTTATCTTGTGCGGGAACGTTCCATAACGGAAGCACTGGTTATATTCTTTGCTTGTCAGAATACCTGTTATGTACCGGTCGTTGTACCGGAAGATATGGCGAACGAAGATTATCTGTTGCTGGAACAAACTCCTGTGCCGGAACAGGCGGTAATGGGTGTGCTGACTTCCGGAACCACCGGCAGGCAGAAGATTATGTTTCGTACTTTTGAAAGCTGGGCGGATTTCTTTCCGGTTCAGAATGAAATATTTTCAATTGGAAATGATACCGTGCTGTTTGCACAGGGTTCACTGGCTTTTACCGGTAATCTCAATCTCTATATGGGTTTGTTTGCAACGGGGGGTGCTATAGTGGCAACGAAGCGGTTTCAACCGCAATATTGGCTGCGGTTAATATTGCAATGGAAAGTCAATGCAATTTATCTGATACCGGCAAAGATGATGGCGTTGTGCCGTGTGGTCGAACGGCCGATACATAGCATCCTGCATTTTACAACAGGTTCACAGTCCTTTGGGCAGCAGGAACTTGCTAAGGCCAAGAGGGCATTTCCGGATGTGCATGTAGTCTTATATTATGGTGCAAGTGAGGTGAGCTATATCACATACCTTTCAGAGGAAGAGATAACGGAAGATCCTTCTTTGGTAGGACATCTGTTTCCGAATGTCAATGCAGTAATTCGGGATGGTTCCTTTTATGTGGAAAGTGCGTATGGTGTGATCGGGGTGAAGATGCCGCATAATACCGGAGATCTGGGCCGGCAGGATGAACAGGGGAACTTTTATTTTCTTGGCAGGGCAGATGATATACTAAATATTAATGGAAGAAAGGTGTCTGCGTACCGGATTGAGCAGACGTTTGCAGAAGTATATCATGTTGCCGGAATTGCGAAGGTGGGAATGAAAGGAATGTATCAGCAATTGGAATTTGACTATGAGGGTGAGGAAGAATTACCGGGAATGACACAGATCCGGGGAAGGTTAAGGAATATATTGCAGCCATATGAGATACCTAAGATATGCAGACGGATAAAAAGACTTCCAAGGACGGAAAGCGGGAAGATAAAACGTTGCAGATAAAATGTTCTGTGTGAAAAAGCAGGTATACTTAACAGAATAAACAAAAGTGGTATTAAAACATGAAAAATATCAGAATTTAGCTTTTCATTTCGTGAAAATTATGATAGGATGTTGAAGTTGAGTATTTATTGAGAAACTGATAACACACAAGGAGGAGAATATGTGGGATACAGTGAATGCGTTTTTAACAAAAGTTGATGATCTAGTCTGGGGCGTGCCGCTTATGGTACTGATCATGGCTGGTGGAATTCTGCTGACAATCCGTATGGGATTGCTACAGGTAAGAAAATTACCGTTGGCACTGAAGTGGATGGTGAAGAATGAGGAAGAGGGCGAGGGCGAAGTTACCTCGTTTGGAGCACTTTGTACTGCATTATCAGCAACCATTGGTACCGGTAATATTGTTGGAGTGGCAACTGCAATCGGAGCCGGTGGTCCGGGAGCATTGTTCTGGATGGAACTTGCAGCATTTTTCGGAATGGCAACGAAGTATGCGGAAGGTTTGCTTGCGGTCAAGTATCGTGTCGTAGATGAAGAAAATCATGCATTGGGCGGACCGTTTTATTACATAGAAAAAGGAATGGGAGAAGGTTGGAAATGGCTGGCCAAGATCTTTGCATTCTTTGGAATTTGTGTTGGATTATTCGGAATTGGTACATTTTCGCAGGTGAATGGTATTTCATCTGCAGTTCAGGGATTCTTTGATCCGGATAAGATGAATACGGTTACAATTCCGGGAATAGGAACTTATTCGTGGACTGTTGTAATTGCATCCCTGATCTTAAGCGTTTGTGTTGCATTGGTATTGATCGGCGGTATTCAGAGGATTGCCAGTGTATCACAGGTTATCGTGCCGTTTATGGCGATCATTTACATTGTGATTTCTGTTGTATTATTGATCTGCAATATTACTGAGATTCCACATGCAATTGTTGTGATCGTAAAAGGAGCATTTAATCCGCAGGCTGTAACCGGCGGTGTGGTTGGTTCCATGATCGTTGCGATGCAGAAAGGTGTTGCACGAGGTATCTTCTCAAATGAGGCAGGACTTGGATCTGCACCGATCGCGGCAGCTGCTGCTAAGACAAAAGAGCCGGTTCGTCAGGGACTGATCTCCATGACGGGAACTTTTGTGGATACGATCGTAATCTGTACGATGACCGGTCTTTCTATTGTATTGACCGGAGCGTGGCAGCAGGAAGGTCTGGAAGGTGTACAGGTAACGACTTATGCGTTCCAGAATGGTCTTCCGATTCCGGCAAAGCTATCTGCATTCCTGTTAATGCTTTGTCTGGTATTCTTCGCATTTACAACAATTCTTGGTTGGGATTATTATTCTGAGCGTTGTCTGGAATACCTGACGGGTAGTAAAGGAAAGTCTATTTTGGTATACCGTTGGTTATATATCATTGCCGTATTTATCGGACCATACATGACAGTAAAGGCGGTGTGGACGATTGCGGATATCTTTAATGGATTGATGGCAATACCTAATATGATCGCAATCTTTGTACTTTCCGGTGTGGTTGTGAAAGAAACAAAGGACTTTTTTATACGTCACAAGAATGGTGAGATCAAAGATTGAGATAACAGGATGCTATATAAAAGAGCGAGTAAGATGCAAAGTATTTTGCAAGTTTTAAAATAGTTCACAAAGCGTGAAGCACTTTATGAACGTTAAGAGATATGAGAAAGCTGTCTGGAGAAATGCCGGCCTTATGTATGTAGTGCCGATATGAGGAAGGACAGCTTTTTCAACTTTATAGGGGAAGGTTCCGGCAGGGAATGTCTGGAAACATATTGCATTTATGATCATTCGTGTTATAATCCTGACAGGATTATTGATGTGCGAGGGTGTATATGTATAAGATGAAGAAGCGAGATATGATACTGATCCTTGGAATCTTATTGACAGCAGGTGTGAGCTATCTGCTATTGGGGAAAAATGTACAGGGGGACCGGGTTGTAATCATATTGGATGGACAGGAATATGGAACTTATCCATTAGCACAGGATCGGGAATTGGATATCCGGAGTGAATATGGGTATAACCGGATTGTGATACGGCAGGGAAAAGTGTCTGTCACGGAAGCGGATTGTCCGGATAAGTATTGTGTAAAGCAGGGGGAAACGTCAAAAGAGAGCAAAAGTCTGATCTGCCTGCCACATAAGCTGGTTGTGGAAGTGCGTCTGAGGACAGAGGATCAGAATGATGTAGATGCGGTAGCACAGTAATGGACATAAGGATGGTACGGGAATGTCAAAGAAAGTAGCGAGGTTAGGCATATTTGTTGCATTAGCAATGGTGTTTAGTTATATTGAGGTATTGATTCCTTTTCATTTTGGAATTCCGGGAGTAAAACTTGGAATAGCCAATGTAGTGGTGGTGGCGGGATTATATCTGCTGTCAGTACCGGAAGTCCTTATGATCTCGGTTGTCAGGATTGTATTGTCGGGATTGCTGTTTGGAAACGGCGTGTCCATTTTATATAGTCTGGCAGGAGGAATGCTGAGTTTTTTTGCAATGTGGCTTCTTAAGAAGGTGAAAGGATTTTCTTTAGTTGGGGTCAGTATTGCGGGTGGAGTAATGCATAATGTCGGGCAATTAATGGCAGCAGCATGGATACTTGGTAATCTGCGTATTGCTGTATATTTTCCTGTGTTACTTGTGGCAGGATTGCTGACCGGTTCAATGATCGGATTGCTGGCAGGAGCTATTGTGAGAGCGCTTTGCCGGATGAATGATGAGTGAGGTATATACATTTAGTGGGAGTGAAAAACTGGAAAATTTTTATGCCGGGACAGTGGAAGTATGAATCGAAAATGAAATTGATTTATGTGTATCCTAAAAGGAAATTAGTGGTTGACAGACCCAGACATTTTCTATAAGATAATATTTGTATGTGAGGGAGTAGTCAGCACATAATAGCGTGTGGCAAATCAACATACTGGTGGTGGACACCTGGTTTGCCTTAATTGATGAGACTTATATATAGCACAGCAGGCTATATGTATGTCTTTTTTTATTTTATAGGAAACATTTTCTTATAAAGCAAAAATGTTCCGCTTGTGTTTTTCTATTTTCAATACATAGACCTTTGTAGAATGCGTAAGAACGCATTTTGTAAGAATCTATCTATTACGGAAAAAGAGAGGAGTTTACATGGATTTAGTCACATTACTTTTATTAGCGGTAGGTTTGTCTGCGGATGCCTTTGCGGTATCAATCTGCAAAGGACTTGCCATGTCAAAGATCACATGGAAAGAATGCCTGATCGTTGGTGCATGGTTTGGAGGATTTCAAGGAATTATGCCGTTTATCGGGTATGTCCTTGGTGTTCAGTTTGAAAAATATATTAATGAGATTGCACCCTGGGTGGCGTTTGCATTGCTGGCATTGATCGGAGGGGATATGATCAAGGAGGCATTATCGGATGAGCCGGAGGAAGAGACAGCAACCTTGAAGGTGAAGGAGATGCTGCTGTTGGCAATTGCTACCAGTATTGATGCATTGGCAGTTGGGATTACATTTGCCTGTGTGCCGGTTACAATGCTTGCAGGAGCAAGTGTAATGATCAACACGGTTGTTGCATGTGGTATCATTGCAGGTACGACACTGGTAATTTCCATGGCCGGTGTCAATATTGGACATGTATTCGGAACGAAGTATAAGAATAAGGCGGAATTTGTTGGAGGCCTGATTCTGGTGTTATTGGGTGTTAAGATTATCTTAGAACATTTTAACGTATTTTAAGTCTATTACCCTTGCACAGCGTAAGTGAAATGGACGCACGAAATGTTAGGTTGTGAATCGGTTGCAAGAATATAACATAT
>USBM01000075.1 GCA_900552885.1 uncultured Clostridium sp.
GTTTGAGCCGGTGATCGATCCGATTGACATTAGCAAATTTAATGATGGAATTCATTATGAGATATATGAGAAGTTGGGAGCACACCTATGCATGTTAGATGGCGTGAAAGGTGTATTGTTTGCCGTATGGGCACCGCATGCAGTGAGGGTATCTGTTGTAGGCAATTTCAATAATTGGAATGGTTGTGCACATACGATGAGAAGAATTGAATATTCCGGAATATTTGAATTGTTTATTCCGGGAATCGAAGCATCTGAGATCTATAAGTACGAGATCCGGACGAAGCAGGGGAATACCTTTATGAAACCGGATCCGTATGGAAATTATTCGGAACTGCGGCCGGCAAATGCGTCTAAGATTGCAGATCTGACATATGAGTGGCAGGATTTGGAATATCGGATGGGATTAGAGAAGATAACGAATGAAGTGCCGATGAATATATATGAGGTGCATTTAGGTTCTTTTAAGCGTCCAAAGGATGGTAGAGAATTCTTTACCTATCGTGAGATCGCAAAGGAGTTAGCAGAATATGTGGCACAGATGGGATATACCCATGTGGAATTGATGCCTGTTATGGAACATGAGCAGGATGGCACATATGGATATCAGACAACCGGATTTTATGCACCAACCTCCCGGTATGGAGAACCGGTTGATTTCATGTATTTTGTAGATTATATGCATCAGCATGGTATTGGAGTCATCTGCGATTGGGTGCCAAGTCAGTTCCCAATGAGCGAGAGTGGGATTGCTAAGTTTGATGGAGAGCCATTATATGAACCGGCAGATACAAGAAGAAGCGAGAATCCAAGGTGGGGAACCTATATATTTGATTATGGTCGCAATGAGGTGCGGAATTATCTGATCTCCAATGCGATATACTGGGTGTCTAAGTATCATTTGGACGGTTTGCGTATTGACAGTGCAGCATCTATGCTGTATTTAGATTATGGAAGAACGTATGGTAACTGGGTACCGAATCAATATGGTGGCAATGAGAATCTGGATGCAATTGCTTTTTTGAAGGAATTGAATACAATTATCAAAGATCGTTTTCCATATTGCAAGATGATTGTGGAAGAAGAATCCGGGTGGCCGATGCTTACCGGTACAGTGGAAGAGGGTGGTATGGGATTTGATTACCGTTGGAACATGTCATGGATGCGTAATCTGCTGTCCTACATGGCATTGGATCCACTATATAGGAAGTATGAGCATAAAAAGCTGACGAACAGTCTGTCTAATGCATATGATGAGAATTATATATTGGAATTTTCCCACAATGAAGTGGTAGGCGGTAAGGGATCTATTGTAGATCAGATGCCGGGCGGATATGAGGAGAAGTTCTCGAATCTGCGTTTGTTATATGGTTATATGATGACTCATCCGGGCAAGAAACTATTATTTATGGGTCAGGAATTTGCACAGTTTAAAGAATTTAGTGAGTCAGGTGAGATTGACTGGAACTTGTTGGAGTTTGATGCACATACGATTCTGCGGGATTATGTGAAGGCTTTGAATCATTTATATAAGAAAGAGCCGGCTTTATATGCATTGGATAATAATGTAGGGGGATTTGAGTGGATCAATGATACCGCAGCGAATGAAAGTATCGTATCTTTTCTGCGTAAGACAGATCGAAAAGAAGATGCGTTGTTGATTATTTGTAACTTTACACCGGTGTCTTACGATAGCTATAAGGTTGGTGTACCGTATGCGGGAGCCTATAGGGAAATCTTTTGCAGCGATATTGAGAAGTTTGGTGGAGACGGCAGTAAGAATCCATCCGTGAGGACAAGTAAGCGGAGTGCATGTGACGGAAGAAGTAATTCCATTATGATCGGATTAGCACCACTTTCCATGAGTATCTTCAAGTTGACCAAGGATGCACCGGTGAAGAAGACGACTGCGGCAAAGACAAAGAAAGCAGGAACTGTTTCTTGTAAGGCAGCAGCGGCAAAGAAGACGAGTGTATCTTCTGAAAAGACTGTAAAAGCAAAGAAGGAAGATTCTTCTAAGAAGAAAGTGACTGTAGATCAGAAAGCATCCCGAATGAACAAGAAGGTTTTGGCAAGTAAGACAATGAAATAGAGTAATGAGGAAAGCTGCCATTGGCAGCTTTTCTGCTGAAAAGAATAAGGAGGATATGCTATGTGGCTGACAGAGAACACAAATCAGGTCATGGAAGAGGCGGCAAAGAATGTAGAAGAATCAACAAGCGTACTGAAAAATACAATAGATGATATGTTAAGCTGGCTGATCGGTAAGTCAGGGAGTGTATTGGTTGCCATCTTATTTATCGTGATCGGAATGAAATTGGTGGGATTGCTGATCAGATTATTTCGGCGTTCATTTGATCGTTCAAAGATGGATGATTCTGTTTCCGGTTTTCTGTTATCGATTATCCGGGTCGTAGGATATATTCTTGTATTCATAACGGCGGCGACAATCGTTGGTTTTGAGGTGACGAGTTTTGTTACGATTTTGGGAACAGCATCTATGGCTATTGGTCTTGCCTTACAGGGCGCACTTTCAAATCTGGCAGGTGGGATGCTGATTCTTCTTTTGAAACCATTTATGGTGGGAGATTACATTATAGAGAATGAAAAGGGAACCGAGGGAACGGTTACGTCCATTGATATCTTCTATACCAGATTATTGACGCATGATAATAAGATGGTTGTGATTCCGAATGGAATACTCACCAATAACAGTTTGTTGAATCTTACCAATGAGACAAAGCGTAAAGTAGAGATCAAAATAGCGATTGCTTATAGTTCTGATATGAGACAAGTGAAAGAAATTGTATATGGTATTTTGAAAAAGTATTCCAGAATATTAGAGAGTGAACCGAAGGATGTATTCTTAGATTCTTTTGATGACAGTGGTATGACATTAGGAATCCGGGCATGGGTGAAAACGGAAGACTATTGGAAGACGACATGGGATCTCCGGGAAAAGGTGAAAGAGGAATTTGATGCGAATGGTATTGAGATTCCTTATAACCGATTGGAAGTAGATTTGTTGACAAATAAGGAATCTGGTGTACAATGAAAAGGATTATGGTAAGAGACAGGCTTTGAGACGCATGTAGTCTGTTGTAAGATAGTGATAGAAAGAGGGACGAATATGAAAGCAAAAGATTACGGACTTAGCAAACAGGATATTATGGAGATGTCAGATCAGTATCTGCTGGATATCGGATATCATTTTCCGATTGTGGTAGAAGAAGGAAACGGTATGTACCTAAGGGATGCAGAGGGTAAGGAATACTTGGATTTCTATGCAGGAATTGCAGTTAATTCGGCCGGTAATTGTAATGAGCGGATCGTAAAGGCAGTACAGGAGCAGGTGGCACAGGTTATGCATGTCAGTCTGTATCCGTATAATACACCACAGGCAATGTTAGCGAAGCTTGTATGTGAACAGACTGGATTTGACCGTATTTTCTTCCAGAATTCCGGTAGTGAATCAAATGAAGCCATGATCAAGATGGCAAGAAAATATGGTGTGGAGAATTTCGGCCCGGAGCATTATCATATCGTAACAGCAAAGAAGAGTTTCCATGGTCGTACCTTTGCTGCTTTAACAGCTACCGGACAACCGGACAGTGCCATTCAGAAGGGATTTCTTCCGGATCTTCCTGGATTCAGTTATGCAGAATATAATAATTTAGACAGCTTCCGGGAAGCCTGCAACGAGAATACGGTTGCAATCATGGTAGAACCGGTTCAGGGTGAAGGTGGTGTCTATCCGGCAACGAAGGAGTTCTTAGAGGGACTTCGTAAGCTGTGTGATGAGAGAGGCATGTTATTGTTATTTGATGAGGTACAGACAGGTTGGTGTCGCTGCGGTGAGACAATGGCATTTATGCATTATGGAGTACGTCCGGATGCAATCACAATGGCAAAGGCATTGGGCGGTGGTTTGCCGCTTGGAGCGGTTGCAATGACGCAGAAGTGTGCAGACACCTTGAATCCTGGCTCACATGGTTGTACATTCTCCGGTAATCCGGTATGTTGTGCAGCAGGTTACGCAGCAATCAGTGAATTGCTTGAGAAGAATCTGGCTGAGAATGCCAAAGAGATGGGTGGTTATTTCATGTCGCAGTTACAGACGCTTCCTCATGTAAAAGAAGTACGTGGACTTGGTCTGTTGGTTGGTCTGGAATTAGAGGATGTGGATGCAGTTAAAGTGAAGGTGCGTGCAATGGAGAAGCAGTTATTGGTAACGGCAACTTCAAACCGGATCATCCGTATGGTTCCGCCACTCATTGTGACCAAGGAAGATTGTGATAAAGCAGTTGCTGTACTTAGAGAATCAATCGAAGAAATTGCTGCAGAAGAGAATTGATTAAGAAGAGATAGAATACGCAATCCATAGATAGAAAAAAGGTAACATTGTAGGCAAGAACAATGTTACCGGAATATATGCGTATATAAGAAAAGGCAGGTTTGTCAAGTGGACAAACTTGCCTTTTTCTTGTCGATGGAATCAATGAAATGTTGCCAGCCATCTTCACCGTCAAACCAGATCATCTGATCTCCGTTTTTGATGACAATGTTGGCACCATTGGCTCCGATTGATATATATTTGTCTTCCGAAATGATCAGATCCGTTCCCTGTTTGTTGTCAATCTCCTGTCTGGACATGCATTTCACCTTCTTTGTATAAGTTATTGCGTCATTTCTTCTCTCTATTATAGCCGATATTGAGGCAGGATAGAATAAGAAACCTATACAAAATTTTGAGAAAAATTTTGTACAAATTGAAAGATTGTCCCTTTCTCCTTGTATAGACAGTAAAAATGATGTAAAATAAACGAAGTATGTTTTGAAATAGGAAGGAGATTACGATGGCACAATTATGGGGTGGTCGTTTTACAAAGGAGACAGACCAGTTAGTATATAATTTTAATGCATCCATATCATTTGACCAGAAGTTTTACAAAGAAGATATGGAGGGCAGCATGGCACATGTTAAGATGTTAGCTGCAGTTGGAATTCTGACAGAGGATGAACGGGATCAGATCTTAGAAGGTTTGCAAGGTATTCTTTCAGATGTAGAGAGTGGTAAGTTAGAAATCACATCGGAATATGAAGATATTCACAGTTTCGTGGAAGCTAACCTGATCGATCGGATTGGAGATGCGGGTAAGAAGCTGCATACCGGACGTTCCAGAAATGATCAGGTTGCGTTGGATATGAAGCTTTATACACGCAAAGAGATTGAGAATCTGAAGGGATTGGTGAAGGAGCTTTTGCAGGTGCTTCATCAGTTAATGAAGGAACATATTGATACGTTTATGCCGGGATTTACTCATTTGCAAAAGGCGCAGCCGATTACCTTAGCACATCATTTTGGTGCCTATATGGAGATGTTTAAGAGAGACTACAGTCGGTTGTGTGATATCTATGATCGTATGAATTATTGTCCATTAGGTTCCGGTGCGTTGGCAGGTACTACTTATCCGCTTGACCGTGAGATGACAGCACAGCTTCTTGGGTTTACGGGGCCGACTCTCAATAGTATGGATTCGGTATCAGACAGAGATTATGTGATTGAATTGTTGAGCGCAATGTCAACGATCATGATGCATTTAAGCCGTTTTTCAGAAGAGATCATTATCTGGAATTCGAATGAATACCGTTTTGTAGAATTAGATGATGCTTATAGTACCGGCAGTTCTATCATGCCGCAGAAGAAGAATCCGGATATTGCGGAGCTGGTTCGCGGCAAGACAGGAAGAGTATATGGTGCTCTGATGCAGATGCTTACGACAATGAAGGGAATTCCGCTTGCATATAATAAGGATATGCAGGAGGATAAGGAGTTTACCTTTGACGCAATTGATACCGTAAAAGGCTGTCTGGCATTATTTACCGGTATGATCAAGACAATGACGGTGAATAAGAAGGTTATGGAACAAAGCGCAAAGAATGGTTTTACGAATGCAACCGATGCAGCGGACTATCTGGTAGGTAAGGGAGTTCCGTTCCGGGATGCACATGGTATTGTAGGACAGTTGGTATTATATTGTATTGAGAAGAACATTTCATTAGATGATATGACATTAGAAGAGTATCAGAAGATCTCTCCTGTGTTTGAAGAAGATATCTACGAGGCGATCAGCTTAGAGACTTGTGTGGAGAAGAGAGAGACAATCGGTGCACCGAGTCATAGTTCTATGAAACAGGTCATCGCAATCAACGAGGAATATCTGAAGACATTATAGAAAGAGGCGGTACAGTATGAATAATTCAGAAAAAGCAAGATATGATGCAGCAAAAAGAATGCTCAAGGGTAAGATTGATATTGAGGAAGTTGCCATGATGATGAATCTTACAGTAGAAGAACTTAAGCCGATCAAGGATGAGATTGATGAGGAAGTGCGTAAGGTGTATGGCAATGTAGATGCATATGACTTTGATATGAAGCAGGTGCTGTTCGATAATTTCAATGATACCGGAGAAGATAACGATATACCGGATGAGGAAAAGTAATATCAACAAAGACAGGGTTCTGCCTTTGGTAAGGTATGAAGGGGATGAAACATGAAGAAAGAATATGATATAGTTATAGTTGGAAATGGTGCTGCGGGGTTATTTACCGCATTGCATATGCCAAAAGACAGGAATATTGCGATCATCACTAAGGCAGATATGGAGGAGAGTGACTCCTTTTTAGCACAGGGTGGTATTTGTGTGCTGAAGAATGAGGATGATTATCAGTCGTATTTTGAAGACACAATGCGTGCCGGACATTATGAGAATAATCGGGAATCAGTAGAGATTATGATCCGTTCATCCCAGAATATTATTCGGGAACTGGTTGACTTTGGTGTTGATTTTGAGCGGGATCACGGAGAATTCAAGTTCACAAGAGAGGGTGCCCATACAGCACCGCGTATTCTGTATCATGAAGATCTGACCGGAAAAGAGATCACATCAAAGCTGCTTGCCTGTGCAAAGGACAGGCCGAATATTGAGATCTATACATACACGACCATGGTGGATATCATAGAGAAAGATAATACCTGCTATGGTGTTATGGTAGAGGATGCAGATCATCAGGTACATAAAGTGCTTTGCGATTATACGATATGGGCTTGTGGTGGGATTGGAGGATTATATCAGCACTCCACGAATTTTCGCCAGTTGACCGGAGATGCGTTAGCAATTTCCCTGCATTATAATGTGGAACTATTGAATGTAGATTATGTACAGATTCATCCGACTACATTCTATTCGACAAAGCCGGGCAGACGGTTCCTGATCTCGGAATCGGTTCGTGGTGAAGGTGCTATATTGTTAGATAAAAATGGGGAACGTTTTGTAGATGAGCTGCTCCCAAGAGATCTGCTTACAGCGAAGATCAAGGAGAAGATGAAGGAGGAAGGTTCCGATTACGTCCGTCTTTCCTTGGAGAAGATGTCAGCAGAAGATATCAAGAAACGATTTCCTAATATATATAAGACATGTTTAGAAGAAGGATATGATATTACGAAAGAGCCGATTCCGGTCGTACCGGCACAACATTATTTCATGGGTGGCGTGAAAGTGGATTCGGAAGGCAGAACTTCTATGAAGCGTCTGTATGCAGCGGGAGAGACCGCATGCAATGGCGTACATGGTGCCAATCGGTTAGCAAGCAACTCTTTGTTGGAAAGTCTGGTGTGGGCGAGACGGGCAGCGGATGATATTGTGAAGAATTATGAGAGTATTCCAAGAGACTGGTGTGAGAATTATTTTGTAAGCCCGGATGGGGAAGGCTATGTAGCAGATTACACATATGAATCTGTAGCAGACCAATATCATAAGGAAGTAAGAGAAGAGATAGAATCAGAGCGTAAGGCACGATTGGAGAAGGGAGAGAAACTATGAGAGAGTTAATGAATTTAAATGTAGATAATCTGATATTACAGGCATTGCGTGAGGATATTACAAGCGAGGATATTACAACGAATTCGGTTATGCCGGAATTCAAGCTTGGTGAGGTGGATCTGATCTGTAAGCAGGATGGTGTGATTGCAGGTTTAGAAGTGTTCAAGAGGGTATTTGAGTTGTTAGACGGCAATGTAACCTTTGATATGCATGCAAAGGATGGAGATACGGTAACAGTGGGACAGCATTTGGGAAAGATTACAGGAGACATCCGTGTTTTGTTAGAAGGAGAGAGAACTGCACTGAATTACTTGCAGCGCATGAGTGGAATTGCAACTTATACACATTCCATTGCGGTGTTATTTGAAGGCAGTAAGACTAAGCTGTTAGACACCAGAAAGACAACGCCTAACATGCGTGTGTTTGAGAAATATGCCGTAAAGGTTGGCGGTGGATATAATCATCGTTATAACTTATCCGATGGTATTCTTTTGAAGGATAATCATATCGGAGCTGCAGGAAGTGTCACAAAGGCAGTGCATATGGCACAGGAATATGCGCCATTTGTCCGGAAGATTGAAGTGGAATGTGAGAATCTGGATATGGTAGCAGAAGCAGTGGAAGCCGGTGCGGATATTATCATGTTAGATAACATGGATAAAGAGACGATGAAGGAGGCAATCCGCATCATCGGAGGACGCGCCAAGACCGAATGTTCCGGCAATGTAACGAAAGAAAATGTTGCCAATCTGATCGATATCGGAGTGGATTACATCTCATCCGGTGCATTGACACATTCTGCACCGATTCTTGACCTTTCTCTTAAGAATCTGCATCCGGTGGAGTAAGATATCAGACCGGATATTATGTCTGATAAGTTATATAGAGAGTTAAGGCGTAAGGTCAATTGATTCATTTATCTTAAAAATATCCGAAGGCTCTGTTTTACAGAGCCTTTTCCTTTATCATTTAAAAATGTAATGCTTTTTGTATCAAGGCATTTTATATGTGAAAGGTAGAAGCAGTACCGCTAATGGAAGATATTTATGGAGAGATGGAAGGAGTAATGATACAGATCATGATATAATGATAACAATTCACTTGCTTGCAAGGGTGAATTGTTAAAT
>USBM01000076.1 GCA_900552885.1 uncultured Clostridium sp.
ATGACACAAAGGTGTCGCACTGATGCCTGCGGCCAGATTGGATATAAATGAAATACCGCACACTTGCATTCCCATGTGATTTGCCGTAATGGCTTCTACTGCCGTACTCATTCCAACCGCAGATGCACCAAGTATCTTACACATCCGTATCTCTGCCGGTGTCTCGTAGCTTGGTCCTGTCAATTGCAGATACACACCATCCTGAAGCGTAATTCCAAGTTCATCCGCTGTAGAATGAATGATCTGTTGCAGAGAATGGTTATATATCTCGCTCATATCCGGAAAACGTACCCCTAACTTGTCCTCATTTGGACCTAGTAACGGATTTGGAACAAAACACGCAATATGATCCGTAATTACCATTAGGTCTCCACATGCAAAATTATCACCCAATCCGCCTGCTGCATTGGTAAGAAATAGTGTCTCAGCTCCCATCGCCTTCATTAACCGTACCGGTAATACCACATCCTCCATGGAATAGCCTTCATAATAATGCACACGTCCCTGCATGATCACAACCGGAGTCTTGTCCATATAACCCAGAACGAAACGTCCTTTGTGACCTGTAACCGTAGACTGCGGAAATCCATAAATCTCAGCATAATCAATCGCAGCCTCAACCTCGATCTGTTCGGCCAGATCACCAAGTCCCGAACCAAGTATCAAAGCTACTCTTGGCTGAAATGCCGTTTTTGCTCTTACGCAAGCAAGACATTGCTCCACTCTGTCCACAACCTCGCCCATACAAATCCCTCCTAGCATGTATATCTTTTATTTACGATTCTCATTATCCCAGAAATATACGACAACCGGATCACCTAATTCATAGTTCTCATATAATGTCTTAGCCAGATCTAACGGCAGGTTTACGCAACCGTGGGAACCACTATAATAATAGATACTTCCACCGTATTGACTTCTCCATCCTGCTGCATCATGCAATCCGATCCCTCCGTTGAACTGAATCCAGTAAGTTACCGGTGATTCATATTCATACTCATATGTAGTTGTTGTCTTCTTGACTTTCTTCCCCTTCTTGTTTTTCTTTGTCTCTGTCTTGGTAACAGGTTTCTTCTCACCACGCAGCACAGTTGGACTCAATTTGTCCTGAATCTTATACAAACCGATACAGGTACCATTTCCTGCAGACTCTTTGCCTGATACACAGTCTCCTTCCGCAATCTTCTTACCGTTCTTATAGCCGATGACCTTCTGCTCTGACAGGTTGACTTCAATATAAGTGTCTCCAATATCATTTTCACCCTGCAAGGTAAATCCCTTATCTTCGAATACTACATCAACCTTTGCAGACTTTCCGGCTTTCAAAGCCTTCAATAATGCCTCTTCCGTCTCTTCCTGATTAATCTTATATCCAAATGCAGATCCATAAACCTTTACTTTCTTATCATTAAATGAAGTGGTAAATGTACGGTCTGTATCTAACGTATCATATTCCTTCGCAAGTTTTGCCACATAAGACTTCACCTTACTCTCAGAAAGCTCATACGTACCATTCTTCTTTTCCAATACTTCTTCATACAGATCCATGCCCGGTTCAATGGTAAGATCATCTAACTGCAATTCAATATTGCAATCTGCATACTTGCCTAATGCGTCCAGTTCTTCCTGAAGTTCCCTATCTGTCGCATACACTTTTGGTAATTCATAACAATCATTGTCTTTCAGATCAAGCTCTGACTGTACTTCGGCAAGTGCGGTTTTGACTGCTTTTTTAAAGGTCTTCTCCTTTATCGTGTTACCTGTGACTTCATCAACAATTCCGAATTTGCCGTCCTTTACACCGACATATGCATCTTCCGGGGCTGTCATCTCTTTCTTATCTAAGATCTTCATATCATCAAAGACATCATTCAAAAGTGCATCATCCCAGGTCACATCCGCTCCTACCTGATATTCATGATGCTCAAAATAATTTACAAACCAGATAAATGACTGCTGCTCTTTCAGACATTTTTCAAAATCATCATGCAGTGCAATCCGGATATCAATATCCTTACCCCCGATCACTGCATCCTCTGCATTCACAGTCTTAATTGTCAGACTATAATTGTAATAGAACTGATCTAATATTGTCTTTGTCTGTTCTTCATTCATTCCGGATACTTCAATTCCATTGATCGTCACATCTTTGTAAAAATGTCCGGAAAAATACACAACACCTGCAATATAAGCAATCAGGAGCAAGCCGATCACACAACCAATTCCTGCAATAATTCCTTTGCGACCTTTCTTTTCTGATTTTGCCGTTTTCTTATCTTTCGAAAAGTTCTCCTGCTGTTGCTTAGCAGCCGCCTGTGCTTCTGCAATCCGCTTACTCTGTGTAACAGCATTATTGGTCACTTTCTTATCTTCCGGTTTCTTACCTTCTTCTATCACAGCCCGGTCTGACTTTTCAGCTTTATCCTCTTTTGCACTGTCTTCTTTCTTCTCGGTTGCAGGCTTTTTCTCCTGTTCTTCCGTCTTCTCGGTTGCAGGCTTTTTCTCTGATTCTTCCGTCTTCTCAGTTGCAGCTTTCTTTTCTGGTTCTTCTGCCTTCTCAGTCGCGACCTTCTTCTCTGATTCTTCTGCCTTCCCTGTTTCTTTCTTTTCAGATTCCTTTCTGGATGTGTTATCTGCCTGCTTCTCATCTGCCTTTGCAGTCGTCTCTTTCTTATCTTCTGTATTCAGGTTCTCTGTCTCCTTTGTAACATCTTTGATGTCTTTCTTATCTTCCATTCCTACTCTCCCTGTATCTATATTCCCATCTGACAAATACACAAGTCAGATCTACGGTTCTCTTACTAATGTTGCCACAATGATCTCCGGCAGATTATTCACCCTGAACTTAAATGTATGATTACCAAGTCCTCCACTTAAGATCATATAATGTCCCTTGTGTTCAAATACACCTTTATCATATTTCGGAAAAAAATGTATCATTGGCGATAATGCACCACCTAACAGTGGAATACGGATCATCCCTCCGTGTACATGTCCCGAAAACGTCAGATTGGCTCCCCAGGATACGTATTCCTCAAAATAATCAGGATTATGTGCTAAAAATATATGATACCTGTCTGCATCACATGTTCCAAAAATATTATCCAAATAATCCGGTTCCATTGGAGTTCGAATGACTCGTTTATATAGTGCAGGTGTCAGATTCACGCCGTGTACATACATATATTCGTGACCGCTCACTATCTTCTCCGTCCGATCCGGTAACACATGAATCTCCGGTCGTAATCTGTTATGAAATTGCTGCCACATATCCCCGTAGGTTTCTGTATAGATGCTTGCCCGCAATTCATGATTCCCCATACTGAAATATACCGGTGCAATCTCACATAAATCATTCATCGTATCTGCAGCAAACAATACATCCTGCCCCGGTTTTCCTACGATCATATCCCCTGTTATAAAAATCACATCAGGCTTACAATCCCGTACCCTGTTGATCAAATACTCATTCCTGTTGCCAAAACAGGCATTATGCAGATCCGACAACTGCACGATCCGATAACCGTCAAACTCCTTCGGAATCTTTTTATCACGGATCCTATAATCCGTAACTACCAGTTTGCGGTTCTCGATATAACTTATTACGCAAATGATAACTACGCAAGCAACTACAAGTATACTAATTATTACTAATATGTTCAAGCACAATTTCATCCTGTTCTCCTAATAGCCTTAAGATACATGCTTATTCCGTATATATCTTATAACCTATATATTCTTATGACTCAATAAATGTTTATATACCGTTCCAGTATCCGGATCAAAGCATGACGATATTTCTGTTTTTCAATAGACTTCACGGCAATCAGATCCACACTGCCTAATACATTTCCGTTTTGTGAATATTCCATGCGTGCCACTATCTCACCCTTCTTAACCGGTGCTTCTTTATCAATGATCATAATCTTTTTGGTAATATTATCCGTATTCGTCGCACCGACAAATACATATTGAAATGGTTTTGCTGCTTCAATTGTAACATAGCGTTCCACACCATCGTCAATCGCAATCTTATCCTTGCCATCTAATACTTTATCATCTTCATAGATCTTACAGTTGGCAAATCCGTAATCCAATAGTTTTGCAGCATCCTCGTATCGGATATCCTTCGTCTCGGAACCCATGACAACTGCGATCAACGTCATGCCATTACGGGTTGCTGTTGCCGACATGGAAAAACCTGCTGCCGAAGTATAACCGGTCTTTAATCCGTTGGCTCCCTCGTACTTCTTAAGGAACTTATTCGTATTCGCCAGACCGAATTCCGATTCGCCTTTCTTTGTCTTATGAATGATCGTATCCATCCAGATCGTCGAATATTCCGTTACTTCCGGATGCTTCAATAACAATTCTCTTGACAAAATCCCGATATCTCTTGCACTCATCAGATGCCCCTCTGCTTCTAAGCCACATGCATTTTCAAAATGTGTGTTTGTCATTCCAAGCTCTGCTGCCTTGTCATTCATCATACTGACAAAAGCCGGTTCACTGCCTGCAATTGCCTCTCCGACTGCAACAGCTGCATCATTAGCGGAGGATACGATCATGCATTTCAACATATCCTGAACAGTTTGTGTCTCTCCTACTTCCAGATATACCTGACTTCCTCCCATGCCTGCCGCATGCTCTGACACCGTAATCGTATCCTCCAACGAAAACTTACCTGCGTCAATCGCTTCAAATGCAAGAAGCATTGTCATGATCTTCGTAACCGATGCCGGACGTCTTGGCGTATCTGCATCCTTTTCATAAAGTACCTGCCCGCTGTTTAACTCCATTAAGAGTGCAGAAGGTGACGTAATATCAATAGCCCCTGCTGTATTCAAAGACTCTGTCCCACTCTTTGTAACGTATTCCTCATCCGTAACTGCCGGTTCCGTGGATACCTGCTCTGTAGCTGTCTGTGCCAATGTAGCACCGGTTGATATCCACAATAAACAAGCTGTAATGATCGTCATTGCTATCACAATTTTCAGTGTATTCCGTCTATATCTTTCCATTCATAGCTGCCTATATCCGCTTTGTTCCATTGTATTCCGAAAAATCCGAATATATGCTAACGATTATCCTTTGTGATCACCTCATATACAACCGGATTCAACTCCGGTTTGTCTTCTGATAACGTGTATGCACCCATAAAGCGTTTTTTAGCTGCAGTTAATGTATCCTCATCGTTACCATAAAGTGTTGCCACGCAATCGTCCGGTACAATTGCATCTCCAAGATGCTTTGAAAGACGAATTCCCACGGTCAGATCTATCTCGCTGTCCTTTGTCTCTCTGCCGCCTCCAAGAACAAGAGAGGTCATTCCAATCTCCTGATTGTTACAGGTGGCAAGATAAGCCTTCGGACAATCCATGCCATTGACCTGCATCAGATCATATCCGGATACCGTGACTCTGTGCCTTGCCTGGTCAAACCGGTTAAAATCATCCAGATAGGAGGCATCTCCACCCTGTGCTGCTACAAATTCCTTCATCTTGGAATACGCCTTACCGGAAGCAATTGCATCCTCTACTAATATTCTGCCATCTTCAATGGAATTGGCTTTGCCTGCAGCAAGCAGCATATAGCAGGCAAGCGTCTTAGATACTTCCATCAAACGCTGCTCTCCCTGTCCCTTCAGACATTCCACCGCTTCTTCCACTTCTAAAATATTACCTACCGCATTGCCTAAAGGTTCATTCATATCGGTAATAACTGCTGTCGTATCTCTGCCTGCCAGGGTTCCAATGGCTACCATAGTCTTTGCCAACAGTCTTGCATCTTCAATGGTCTTCATAAAGGCACCTGTTCCTACCTTTACATCCAGAACAATCGCATCGGCACCTGCCGCTAACTTCTTACTCATAATACTTGCTGCGATCAGACTGACGTTATCTACCGTAGCAGTCACGTCCCGTAATGCATAGATCTTCTTATCGGCCGGAGCAAGATTCGCTGTCTGTCCTACAATAGCAAGTCCCACTTCATTCACCTGCCGTATGAAATTCTCCTCAGAAATCGCAGTTTGAAATCCCGGAATTCCCTCCAGCTTATCAATCGTTCCTCCTGTATGTCCCAGACCTCTGCCGCTCATCTTTGCAACCGGAACACCAAGACTCGCCAGTATCGGGCCAACGATCAGGCTGGTCTTATCGCCTACTCCTCCGGTAGAATGTTTATCTACCTTCACTCCGTGGATTCCTGACAGATCTAACCGGTTTCCGCTGTCTGCCATCGCCATTGTAAGCTGCGTAGTCTCTTCATGATTCATCCCCTGAAAATATACCGCCATCAGAAATGCCGCCATCTGATAATCCGGAATCATTCCTTTTGTAAACCCCTCTACCATGTATTGAATCTCTGTCTCATCAAGTACATGACCGTCACGCTTCTTCATAATCACATCATATGTGTTCATATTCCTGTCTCCCATCCGAAATCTATTATATGTTCCGCATCATAAACATATTAACATGCAATATAATACCCTTATCCTATCATAACTTATTCTTAAAACTGGTGCCTATTGGCAGCTTCTGCACTCCAAAATTATCTCCAATTGTAGCCCCGATATCTGCAAAGGTGTCTAGGATTCCAAGATTCACCCCCTGTGTCATCTTCTTGTGATAGACCAATACCGGAATATATTCTCTTGTATGATCGGTTCCTTTGTAAGTCGGATCACAACCATGATCGGCATTGATGATCAACAGATCATCGTCATGCATCTTCATAAGCACCCTGCCTAATTCCTCATCAAATGTCTCTAATCCCTGTGCATAACCTTCTACATCCCTGCGATGTCCCCAGGTCGAATCAAACTCCACAAGATTCGTAAAGATCAAGCCCTCATGCTGGGTATCCATGAAATCCACTGTCTTATCCATACCGTCTACATTACTCTTCGTATGCACGGAATCCCCAATTCCCACACCACAGAATATATCGTGAATCTTACCAACTGCTGTTACACGATATCCTGCATCTTTTAAATATGGCAGCAGACTATGTGCCGATGGTTTTAGTGAGAAAACCCGCCGGTTTGGGGTGCGGACATATTTGCCCTCTTCTTTGATAAATGGTCTTGCGATCACACGGGCTACGCCATCCTTTCCGGTCAATATCTCTCTTGCTACTTCACAGATCCGATATAATTCCTTTAACGGAATTACATCTTCATGTGCTGCAATCTGAAATACAGAATCTGCAGATGTATAGATGATCGGATATCCGGTCTTAACATGTTCATCCCCTAATTCTTTGATGATCTCCGTTCCACTTGCCACTACATTACCGAGATATCCCTTGCATCCGGTCTTATCTAAGAACTTTTGCATGATCTCTTCCGGGAATCCATCCGGATATGTCGGAAATGGCTGCTTCGTCTCAATTCCTGTCATCTCCCAATGCCCGGTTGTCGTATCTTTCCCCATGGAGATCTCTCTTGCCTTACCATAAGCTCCAACCGGTACAGTATCTTTCTTCGGAAGTGATGTGTCTTCAATCGCATATAATCCCATCTTCTCCATATGGGGAACATGCAGATGTCCTCTTGTCTTAATAATATTACCAATGGTATCTGCCCCGACATCTCCAAAGACCGCCGCATCCGGTGCTTCTCCAATCCCCACACTATCAATAATGATCCATATCACTCTCTTAAACATAAACATCCCTCCATATATAACTTCTCCAAAACATATTCTTAGTATATCCTACTCCCCATCTTTCCGTCAACAAAAACGCAGATATCCGGAAAAAATGTGTGACAATGTCGGAATATGAAATATTCTTCAAAAAAGAAAGAGTATCCAATATAGATACTCCTTCCATACACAGCCAATACATAAAGATATGCTGTTTCTGTCCCGTAATGCATTTTATAACAAATCTGCCATCTCTAATAACAGCTTCTCTGACTTCTCCCAGCCAAGACAAGGATCTGTAATAGACTTGCCATAACAACCGGCACCAATTGCCTGATTACCATCCTCAATATAGGACTCTACCATAACACCCTTCACTAACTTGGCAACATCTTCGCTATGACGCATGCTGTGAAGAATCTCCTTCACAATACGTGGCTGTTCCGCCCATTTCTTACCGGAATTATTGTGGTTAGCATCTACGATAACTGCCGGATTCTTCAAAGTAGAGAACTTCTCATATGCCTCATGTAAACGAATGAGATCTTCATAATGATAATTCGGAACCGATACACCATGGCGATTCAGGGAGCCGCGAAGGATACAGTGTGTCAACGGATTACCATCTGACTTCACTTCCCATCCTGCAGTCATAAAGGTGTGTGCTGACTGACCGGCCACACAGGAATTCATCATAACAGAATAATCACCCGAGGTCGGATTCTTCATTCCAACCGGAACATCAATTCCGGATGCTATCAGACGATGGGACTGGTTCTCAACGGAGCGGGCACCGATTGCAACATAAGATAAAATATCAGACATATATGGCCAGTTATCTGAATATAACATCTCATCCGCCGCAGTTAATCCTGTCTGTGCGATTGAGTCAATGTGCATCTTACGGATTGCTTTCAAACCCTCAATGAAATTCGGTTTTTCTTCCGGATTCGGCTGATGCAACATTCCCTTATAACCGGAACCGTTCGTTCTTGGCTTATTCGTATAGATTCTTGGAATAATAAGAATCTTATCTTTGATCTTCTCCTGCACCGTGGCAAGACGTGTAATATAATCCAATACCGCATCTTCGTTATCTGCGGAGCAAGGGCCAATAATTGCAAGGAATTTATCTGACTCGCCGGTAAAGACTTTCTTAATCTCAGCGTCTCTTTCTTCTTTGATCTTCGTAAGCTCAGGACTCATCGGAAATAGTTCTTTGATCTCCTCCGCAGATGGTACTTGGGAAATGTATTGTAAACCCATAATCTAATCTTCTTTGTGTGTTATTAT
>USBM01000077.1 GCA_900552885.1 uncultured Clostridium sp.
GGTACTGATAATATTGCATTTACTACGCAGATCAAAGGATTCCAGGATGATTTTGAGAATATGGCAAAAATAATGGCTGAGTATTCAACATTTTTGAAGAATTCTGCAACATCTTATAAGACTACACAGTCTAATGTTGAGACTGGTGCTAAGAAATTATCAAATTAGGAGGGATAGAGATATGGCAGTAGAAGGAATCAGTATATCATTAGCAGAGGTAAATACAACCGCAGGTACAATACGTACCTTGAATGCAGCATTGAAAGCAGACCTTGATAATATTAAAGGACAGATCAACAGTCTGACCGAATCATGGCAGAGTGATAGTGCAACAACAATTCAATCCAAGATTAACGGAATGCAGGTACATTTTGAAGAATATCAGAAGGTGATTGAATCTTATGCAAAATTTTTGGAGAATACGGTTACTACATATCAACAGACAGAAGGAACTGTGAATTCTAATGCGGGAGCATTTCAATAAGAAAAATTAATAATAATGAGATAGGAGCTATCATGGCATCTGAAAATATGCATATGACAGCTCCTTACTCTGCGTTATGTGAGAAAGATAATATTGGCGTGATAGACATGGGAGAACAGAGTACAGAGAGGTAAGGGTGCAATGAAGATTGGAAGATGGATGAATGGTAGTGTGGCGGCAACGATAGGAGCTGCAATTATGAAAAGTTCATTAACAGTTGGCTTTAGAGGAAATTCCGTTGAGGCAGCGGGTTATGAAAAGAAGATAACCTGGTTAGGCATGTGGGGATTAGAGGATCCGGAAAAAGCAGAGAAGGTAACGGATGAATGGAGAGGAAGTTATGTCTATTTTGGCTCTTATTTTCAGGATAGTAACACCTATAAGCAGCCCATCAAATGGAGGGTGTTGAATTACGCAACAAATGACTTCAGTCAGAATGGAGACAGGACGAAGACAGTGTTGCTACAGTCGGATCAGGTATTAGATGCTGTTCAGTTTAATCAGACAGAGGATATGAAATATGATGAGTACCATGAAGATTATTATGTTTGGTATATGAATAAAATGTATGACTGCAATTATTATGCAACAAGTAATATTCGAAAATGGTTGAATTCCCTAGAGGGATGGAAGGGTGATTATACATCAGGTGGTTTCTACAAAACAGCATTTAATCAGGTGGAACAGAATATGCTGTATCCAAGCTATGCAGAGACTGATTATAGTGGAATGCTAGGGAACTTTTATAAAACAAGCTGTGGATTGTCCGGGGATGATTATGAAGATTATGTATTTTTACTAAATATAGATGAAGCAAACGATGAAAGCTATGGCTTTTATCCATTGACGGGAAATGAAAGCTCAAGTGCATCACATAAAGCAGATGCGACTACCTATGCGGTGAATCGCGGAGCGGCATATTCGGACTGGTGGCTTCGAGCAGAGGTGACGGATGATGATAGTCGTTACAATGGGTATATTACGAGTGGCGGAAGCTTGGGAACTATTGTTGTAAATGACGATACAACAGGAGTGCGTCCGGCATGTAATGTGGATGAAGATTATATTGCATATACATCACTTCTTGAAGGAACAAGCGGCGAGGTAGGAGCGGTGTATAAGTTTACTGCATATGACAAGGAGATAGATCTGAATCTTGATTATACAAAGAAAGGGGAGCAGGTTGATATCCAATATACGGTTAGCGGTAACGATAAGGAGAATGCAACGCAGTTGTCATATCTTGTTACAGCAACAGATGGAAACCAGGTGTATGCATATGGTAAGCTTGCTGATCTGGATAAGGATCATCTGAGTGGTCAGCTTAACTTAGATCTGAATATGATTGTTGAGAGTGTTAAGAGTGCGGGAGAGGCATGTACGTTAGATGAGTTGTGTTAGGATTATAGCATCATGGTTATAGCGGAACAGGTGCATGTGGATGATCCGGCAACAAGTACAATAGACGAGAGTCGGCTGACTGATTATGCAAGTTATAATTGGACTTTGGAACTTGCAGAGGAAGAAAATGAGGATACGAATGAACCTTCTGCGCCAGCAGGTTCGACAGAAGCCCAGAATCAGAATGGTAACACTACAAAGCAAAAAGTAGTTCGAAGAGTCGTAGCACAGCCTGCAGTTCCTGCAAAGGTAGGAACTCGGGTTAAGGGAGCGTCAGGAGCAATCTATAAGGTTACCTCTGCGAATCCGGCATATCCGGAGGTGCAATATGTATTAGCACCGGCTAAGGCAAAGGGAACATTGAACATTCCGGCAACTCTCACTTCGGGTTCCGTAAAGTATAATATAACTTCCATTGCAAATGAGGCAGTATGGAAGAATAAGAAGATCAAGAAGGTTGTGATCGGAAATAATGTTCGTACGATCGGGAAAAAGGCATTTTATGGATGTAAGAAATTGAAAAAGGTTGTGTTCGGTACGAATGTTACAACAATAGGTGCCGGTGCATTTTATAATTGTAAGAAACTTAAGACACTTACGATACCGTCTTCTGTCAAGAAGATTGGAAAGGAAGCGTTTCGTAATTGTAAAGGTCTTAGGAAAGTGAAGATTAATACTTTGAAATTGAAGAAAAAGACCGTTGGCAAGAATGTTTTTAAAGGAGTTCCAAAGTCAACGAAATTCATAGGGAAAAAACGACGTAAGAATTACAAATCCATATTTGGTCTGTGACAGAGATAGATAAAGAGGGTAGAAAAGATGCATTTACAGATGAATGATACATTGTTTCATGACTGGAAAATTAAAAGAGAGATTGGCGAGGGAAGTTTTGGTACCGTCTATGAGATTGAGCGGCAGGAGGCTTCAAGATATTACAGGGCTGCAGCAAAAGTAATATCTATTCCTAAGAGCAGACATGAATATATGGAGATGTTAGACGAAGAGGCTTCTGAGGAGAACGTAACAGCATACTACAAGAGTCTGGTAGATGATGTCATTGAGGAATGTGATCTGATGGAGCGGATGAAAGGTGACAGTCATATTGTGTCGTATGAGGATCATCGTGTGATACAGGAGCAGGACGGTATTGGATGGACGATTCAGATCCGAATGGAATTATTAAAGCCGCTGGCAAAGTATCTTGGTGAACGAGAGATCCTTGTAAGCGATATCATTCAGCTGGGTATTGATATCTGTCAGGGATTAGAGACTTGTCAGAAGTTTAATGTAATACATCGGGATATCAAGCCGGAGAATATCTTCATCTCGGATACGGGAAATTACAAACTGGGCGATTTTGGAGTGTCAAAAGTGCTTGGAAGAAGCGAACTGGCGGTTTCTAAAAAGGGAACGCAAATGTACATGGCACCCGAGGTGTATCGTGGAGAGCAGTATGATGCAACAGTTGATATCTATTCATTAGGACTTGTGTTATATAGGCTTATGAATAATAACCGGTTTCCATTTCTTCCACCAGCACCGGAACTTATTCGCTATCAGGACAAGGAAAAAGCTTTGCAGAAGAGGTTATCGGGAGAGAATTTGCCATATCCATGCAATGCAGGGAAACATTTTGGAAGCGCAATCCTACGTGCGTGCAGCTTTCGTGCATCTGATCGTTATCAAACACCAAGGCAGATGCGCATAGAGTTAGAGAGATTGTTAGAGAATGAGGAAGCACAGTATAGTATTCGTCGTAATCCGGAAGATCAGAAGAATGGTGAAAAAATGAATCTGTCTGCGGGAATTCATAAAGGCGTGCATATGCCGTCAACGGATCTGGATGCAACGCTTGGTGTGGGTGGAATTCATGGAAGACAGTCAATTAAGGCAGAGGAAGAGTGGAGAAGTGAAGAACGAAAAAGACGATTAGAAGAAGAGGAGCGAAAGAGAGCAGAGGAGGAACGCCTTCGCAAGGAGGAAGAGGAACGCAAGAAAGCAAAAGAAGCAGAGCAGAGAAGATTGCTTGAGGAGGCAAGAAAGCGGGAAGAGGAACGTCGTAGAATAGAAGAAGAGAAAGCCAGACAAAGGGCGATCGAAGTACAGCGACGTGCAGAAGAAGAGCGTCGGAGACAGGAGGAAGAGGCGCGGAGAAGAGCCGAAGAAGAAAGGAAGCGACAGGAAGAAGAGGCGCAGAGAAGGGCAGAAGAAGAGAGGTTACGGCAGGAAGAAGAAGCCAGGAAGAAGGCTGAAGAGGAAAAGCTGCGGCAGGAAGAAGAAGCCAGGAAGAAGGCTGAAGAGGAAAGGCGGCGACAGGAAGAAGCTAGAAAGAAGGCCGAAGAAGAGAGGTTACGGCAGGAAGAAGAAGCCAGGAAGAGGGCTGAAGAGGAGAGACTACGGCAGGAAGAAGAAGCAAGAAAAAAGGCAGAGGAAGAAGCAGCCAGACAGGTTGTGGAAGATGTGCTGCGTAAGGTAGGAGAAGAACAGAAACGCAGAGAAGAACAACGTCGGCTGCAAGAAGAAACAAAACAACAGCAGATTCAGGATGGCGCTGAGAATGTAACAGTGGAGAGTCAGGTGCCGCCGGATGGAGGAGAGGAATTAGAAAAGACGGTTGGTGTGCCATTGGCAGAGAATACGGAAGATACAGCGAAAGAGAAGGAAAGCGACGAGCATCAGGAGGAGAAAGAGAAAGCAGATGCATCGGTTTCGCCGATTCGATTAGCCAATCAGCCGGTACGGGTGAACCGGGCACAGCAGATTCAAAATAGTAGTCATATAGAAGAGAAGCGGGACGAATCTCATTTAGAAGATAAGAGAAAAGAATCACAATCACATGTAATTACGAAAAAACAATGGTTTAGTAATAGAGTAAAGATATTATTAGCAAGTGTTGAAGTGGTAGTGGTTATTGTAATTGTATTTGTAATAGCAAACCTGAGTTATACGAAGGTGCCTATGGTTGGCGGAACACCATATGATCAGGCAGCTAAGATGATGGAAGAAGCAGGTTTGCAGGTTGGTACAACGGAATATGTATTTTCGGATGATATATCAGAGGGTATTGTTATAAGTCAGGATAAGGAAAAGGATTCTAAGATAAAGAAGGGAAGCAGCGTGAATCTGGTGATCAGTAAAGGCATGGAGAAAGCAAGCATGCCGGAGTTGAGGAATCATTCATTAGAGGAAGCACAGCAGATCATTGCAGCAATGAATATGGATATACAGCTTCAGGCAGAAGAGGTATATAGTGACGAGATTCCGGCAGGACTGATCTGTGATCAGGGAGTGGCAGTCGATGCTGAGGTGGCAAGGGGAGAGATTGTTACAGTGCAGATTAGTAAGGGACTGGAGCAGTTGATCGTACCATCTGTTGTTGGCATGGAACAGCAGGATGCAGTTGATAGTCTGAAAAATGCAGGATTTAAGAAGAAAAAGATTACAGTAACGAAAGAGTATAGTGAAACTGTGGCAGAGGGAAATGTGATTACCCAGAGTCTGGATGCAGATACACAGGTTGAGAAAGGAAGCACGATAACAATATCGGTAAGCAAGGGTGTGCAACCGGCAGCTAATCATAATTCTACACCATCGAATACAAAGAAGAAGTCAACAACGGAGTCTGGATGGAATTGGGAATTCATTGATTAGGGGGTGAACTGGCGTGAAGATGGAGTATTGTGTTATTTCTGATATTGGAAGACGCAGGGAGAATAATGAAGATAATTTTTATGTAAATGGAATGATGCGGGAACGTACAGAGGAGAATTATGTAGAGTATGATGACTGTGTAGAGCAGGATGAACTTTTGTGTGCAGTGTTTGATGGTATGGGTGGCGAAGAATATGGGGAACTAGCCTCATTAGAAGCTGCTAAGATACTAGGACGTTATCGGAATACTGATTTTCAGACACTATGTGAGCAATATGTGGATGAAGCGAATAAGAGTATATGTGATATGATGTGTACGTTGCATGGTGGCAGGATGGGAAGTACATTGGCTGTTGCGTATATCAAAGCGGGAATGCTGAATATATGTAACCTAGGTGACAGTCCGGTCTATCTTCTGCGAAACGGAGTATTACAGCAGATTTCTGTGAATCACAATGAAGCGCAGAGTCTGTATGATATGGGGATTATTACAAGAGAGCAGATGCGGACATGCAGACAGAAGAATCAGTTAACACAGCACCTTGGAATCTATGAGGATGAGTTAGTTATAGAACCATATTGTAATGGAAATATTGCATTGCAGAAGGACGATTATATTATGTTATGCAGCGATGGGCTGACAGACATGATTGAGGATAAGGAATTGGAGAGTATTTGTATAGAAGGTTCCTCTATTCAGATGACAACGGCTCATATGATTCAGACAGCTCTAGAACATGGAGGCAAGGACAATATTACAGTCTTGCTTGTTCATATGTTAACAGTTTCCTAGCATGTCAAAAGTTACATTACCTTTGATAAAATTGACATTTCCTTATATGAAATAAGAATCCGTGTATGATGGAATTATAGAAAACATCGTACACGGATTTTTTATTAGAAGGGAGAGTTTCTTATGAAGAAATGGAAACATGTAATGAAGAGAGTGACAGCAATGTGTCTAAGCATTGTGATAGCGGGAAGCCTGCTGGTTGTACCGGGAAGAATGAAGCAGGTAGAGGCTGCGAATGGAACAGCTGCAGAGGTAGTGAACTTGGCAGCAAATCAGGTTGGATACCATGAAAAGGCATCCAATGCGAATCTGGATTCCTTTACTGCCAATAGCGGTTCTGGCAACTATACAAAATATGCAAGGGACTTGGGGGTTGCGAACGGTCAGGCATGGTGTGCTACATTTGTATGGTGGCTGATGGCGAGTGCGGCAGTACCAAGTAGTGCATATCCTTCGAGAACAACGGTAACAAGAGACTGGTTCAATCAGAGAGGATTGTATCGTGCAAGAGGAACATACACACCGAAGGAAGGAGATTACGTGATTTTTGGTAATGTTGCCCATTGCGGAATTGTAGAATCGGTTTCCAATGGGTATGTGCATACAATTGAGGGTAACAGTGGAGACAAGGTTGCCAGACATGATTATAGCTTGAATAATTCCTATATATTAGGATATGGAATTATTCAGTATAATAATCCGTCTCCGGCACCGACTCCGACACCATCCCCTGCTCCTGGAACGGACAATCCGGGAAATCCATATCCGATTCCGACAACTGTAATCCGGTCCGGAAGCCGGGGCGATGAGGTGAAATGGGTGCAGAAATTTGCCAATGATGTAATGGGAGCCGGAATTGCAGTAGATGGGGTTGCAGGAAATCAGACGGTATATGCAATCAAGGTATTTCAGCAGAATAATGGGTTAACAGCAGACGCAATTGCCGGAACACAGACAATCAGTAAAATGTTGGCAGTGTGGAGAGAGAAAGTAAAGCCGACACCGGCACCGGAGTCACCGGTAGATCTTGGAACGAATTTCAGTGCAGTGATCAAACGTCAGGATATTGCAAAACCAATCTACAATGCAGGAACAAATGTTGCATTAGGAGATGGAAGTGAGACGGCGGAGAATAAATGGTTATTTATCAGACAGACAGATGGAAGTTATATGATCTATTCCTTATATAATAATACGGTTTTAGATGCACAGTATAAGGGAACAACCAATGGTACCAATGTATATTCAGGCTGGGTGAATCATGGAGATAACCAGAAATGGTATCTGTATAAGAGTGGAAAAGGATATCGGTTTGTTCCAAAACATGCTGCCAATCTGGCTTTGGATGTGTTGAATTATGGAACAGCTAAGGGAACCAATATACAGTTATGGGAGAAGAATAATTCGACAGCACAGACATTTTCTATTGTGAAAGAGAACTATAATGCATTGCAAAAGATCACTCTTTCATCGAATAATGGGAACGGAATGGAAGTTGGGGAGACGCAGAAACTAACCTATTCTCTGACTCCGGCTAATACGCAGAGCGATATGGTAAAATGGGTTAGCAGTAATGAGAAGGTAGCAACGGTTGACCAGAATGGAGTTGTAACGGCTAAAGCAGAAGGAATAGCAGAGATTAGCTGCATCAGTACATTTGATTCCGGAATAAAGGGAAGTGTGGTAATTACTGTGTGCAAGACGGTAACAACAGAGAAACCGACAACAGAGATTACGACAGAAGTAACAACAGAGAAGCCGACAACGGAGATTACGACAGAAGTTTCAACAGAGAAGACAACAACAGAGATTACGACAGAGGTTACAACAGAGAAGCCGGCAACGGAGATTACGACAGAAGTTACGACAGAGAAGCCGGCAACGGAGATTACGACAGAAGTTACGACAGAGAAGCCGGCAACGGAGATTACGACAGAAATAACAACAGAGAAACGGACGACAGAGGTTACAACTGAAACTACAACAGAGGTTCCTACAACAGAACAACCGACTGTGTCGGATGCGGGGGTGGATATGGTAACATTTCCGCTAGAGGAAGGCACTCAGTTTGAACAAGATGGAATTTTATACGAAGTAACTTCGGATGATGATAATGAACCAGAAGTTTCAGTGGTTGCATATAATCAGTCCGGTAAGGTGTTCATTGTTCCGGAACAGATAAAAGAAGGAGATATTCTATATACAGTTACAGAGATAGGGGATTATGCATTAGAAGGTAATCGCAATTTGACAGAAGTGAAGGTCGGCAATTGTGTGAGAATGATAGGCGAAGCTGCTTTTATGAATTGCAAGAATTTGAAAAAAGTAAGCTTAGGAACCGGTCTTAACACGATAGAAAAGAAGGCATTCTATAATTGTAAGAAATTAAGTAAGCTGAATATATATAGTAGAGGTATTCGAAAGATTGGAAAGAAGGCGTTTTCTAAAACATCTGGGAAACTGGCAGTTAAGATTCCGGCAAATAAGAAAAAGGTGTACAAAAAATTATTACGAAAGGCCGGTTTGAGATAATAAAGTGAACGGTTAATCATGTAACGAAAATACATTGAATATAATAACATAACGTCC